>NZ_JACVTV010000096.1:0-17945 GCF_016624625.1 Stenotrophomonas sp. S41
GTATTCAACCCCGGTGGGGCCGCACCCCTTCCCCACAACGGGCTCCGACCCCGGCACAGCATTCAGATCACGAACGGCTCGCCATCCAGGCGGCACGCCCCTGCTGAAATGTGGATCGCACCGCCGGACTGCAGCTCAAACACCACGCGGATGAGACCTTCGGCGCGATCTTCGCTCGCCGTCACGTCGTTGATCGATGCACTCGGTCCCCAGGGTTCGCTCCTGTCCAGCATCACGTGCTCCACCGCATCGAACTGCAGGCGGCACTCGGTTTGAGTTGAATCGCGCAGGACGAGTTCAAACGTCGCGGCGATCCAGTCACTGTGGGTCGCGATGATGGTCCAGTCGTGCATGTGGCCTCCCTCCGCGCGTGCAGTCGCGCCATGGTAGTCCTATCTTCGAGGTTGCCGGCCAGCGGCCGGCACTACCCGTGCTGGTTGGTTACGGTGCCATGCGTGCTGGGGTCAGAGCCCTTCCTGCGGAAGGGATCCGACCCCGGATCGCGGCATGGGGTCGGATCCCTTCCGCAGGAAGGGCTCTGACCCCACCGGCGCGGCTCAGCCGATCACGCGCTTGAACGGCGGCAGCGCGTCGATGATGCGCTTGCCGTAGCGGCGGGTCAGCAGCCGCGAATCGAGGATGACCACACGGCCGGTGTCGGTGGACGTGCGGATCAGGCGGCCGGCGAACTGGGTGAGCGTGCGCAGCGCGTGCGGGATGGCGATCAGGTTGAAGGCGTTCATGCCGCGCGCCTCCACCCATTCGCTCAGCGTGGCGGTCTGCGGGTCGGTCGGCACCGCGAACGGCACCTGGGTGATGACCACCGTGGTGCAGGCTTCGCCGGGCAGGTCCAGGCCTTCGCCGAACGAGTTCAGGCCGAACAGCACCGAGCCTTCGCCCGCAGCGACGCGGCGCAGGTGTTCGTCGATCAGCCGGGTCTTGGACATGTCGCCCTGCACCAGCACCTGCTTGCGGCGTGCGGCCGACATCAGGCCGGCCACCTTCTCCATCTTCCAGCGCGAGGTGAACAGCACCATCGAGCCCTTGGCCCAGTCCAGTTCCTGGTCGAGGTAGCGCGCCACTTCGCGCGGATGGCCTTCGCGGTCATCGGGCGTAACCGGGAACTTCGGAATGATCAATTCGGCCTGGTTGGGCAGGTCGAACGGCGAGGCCAGCGAGACCATCTCCGCTTCCGGCGGGATGCCGTTGTCGATGGCCAGCGACTGGAAGTCGCCGCCGCCGGTCAACGTGGCCGAGGTCATCACCACCGAATCCACTTCATCCCACAGCAGCTTGCGCAGCACGTGCGCGGCCGACACCGGCGAGCCGTGCAGCACCAGGTCGCCATCGCGGGTAGCGGTGACCCAGCGCGCGGTGGGCGGCGCGCCGTCCTTGTCCTCGCGGCGCCAGGCCTGCCACAGGTTGTACTGCTGCTCGATCATTTCCAGCGCCATGCCGAGGTTGCGCTGCAGGCGCTCGCGCGCAGCATCGTCCGGCTTGCCCTTGGCCACCTGTGCCGTGGCGGCGTGGGCCCAGTTGTAGAGGCTGCGGGTATCGTCGGCCAGCGCTTCGATCGGCTCGCGCCAGGCCTCGGGCAGGCGCCCGTTGGCGGCGCGCCACATCGGGTCTTCGTCGGCCGGGGCCGGCATCCACACCGCTTCCACGTGGTCGCGGAAGGCGCGCAGCTGCTTGGCCACGTTGCTGGCCACGTCGATGGCTTCGTTCGGCAGCAGGTTGCCCAGGCGGTCCTTGTCGACCGCACGGTAGGCACCGGCAATCAGGATCTGCAGGCGGCCGGTGCGCTTGGCCATCTCGTCCAGGGCCAGGCTGGCCGCGCCCTGGTCGATGGCCACGTTGCCGATGTGGTGGCCTTCGTCCAGCACCAGCAGCATGTCCGACGGCGCGGCGATCATCGGCTGGCCGTTGTCGCTGTCACCAATGGACAGCGCCGACAGCAGCAGCGCGTGGTTGGTCACCACGATCTGCGCATCGCGCACGGTGTTGCGTGAGCGCAGCACCGCGCATTGCGCCGAATACGCGCAGCGGCGCCCGGCACAGGCCGAGGCGGGCGTGGTGATGCGGCTGCGCAGGCCGGGGCTGATGGTTTCCGGCGCGTTGTCGATGTCACCGTCCCACGTGCCGCTGGTGAAGGCATCGGAGAGGCGCTTGGCGATGTCCATTTCGATGGGCGCCAGCGGCCGGTCGTACAGCGGCGCTTCGTCCTCGAACATGCCGCCCTGCGCGCCCTCGCCCTGCGCTTCGGCAGCATTGCGCGTGCACAGGTAGCGGGTGCGGCCCTTGGCCAGGGCCACGGTCGCTTCCAGGCCGGTGGCCTTGAGGAAATTGGGAATGTCGCGCTCGACCAGCTGCGACTGCAGGGCCACGGTGCCGGTGCTGATGACCAGCTTCTTCTTGCTGGCCAGGGCGATCGGTACGCCCGCGGTGAGGTAGCCCAGACTCTTGCCGACGCCGGTCGGTGCCTCGACCACGCCGACGCCGCCACTGGTGGACAGCGCACGCGACACCACGCCGATCATCTGGCTCTGCGAGCGGCGGGTGGAGAAGCCGGGGGTGTTGGCCTGCAGCGTCGTGTACGCCTTGCGGATCGCGTCCTTCAAGGCGTCATCGAGCTTGCGCGGGGCGGCGACGGTTTCGGTCACGCCGGGAACTACCGTGGCTGGATCAGGCCGGCCATTGTCGCATGGCCGGCCACCGGGACCGAGGCGCGGGCGCTGAACAGGGTCAGCGGCGTCGGGGGTTGGCGGTCATGGGTTGCATTGACGCGCCGGGCAGGGGCGGATGCGGCGTTGCCAGCCCATCAACAGTAGCGCCGGGCCATGCCCGGCGGCTCTGTCAGGACCGCTGCGCCCGCCGGGCATGGCCCGGCACTACCGGCCTGCGGCAGGCGGCAGCGGCGGCCGCTGGCGCAGCACGCGCACCAGCGCCCAGATCACCAGCACGATGCCGAAGGCGCTCAGCAGCGACAGCACGAACTGCACGCCGCCCAGCACCGCGCTCATCGCCGAGATGGCGGTGAAATCACCGCTGCTGACCATCCACAGCGGCACCACGTTGGCAACCACGCCACCGAGGTTGGCCACCAGCAGCAGCACCAGGCCCGCCAGCGCGCCGCTGCGGGCCGCATCACGCGGCGCACCCACCACCCAGACCAGGCCGACGCACAGCGCGATCAGCACCGGCAGGCGCACGCCGATCATGCTCAGCACGCCCAGCAGCAGCGAGGAGCTGTCCATGGCTCAGTCCTGGCCGGCAAACGCGCCGGCACCGGCACGCAGCTGCTGGTAGACCTCGTCGGTCTGCGGGCGCACGCCATGCCACTGCAGGAAGCTCTCGGCAGCCTGCTCGACCAGCATGCCCAGGCCATCGACGGTATTGCGGCAGTTGGCCGCGCGTGCCCAGGCCAGGAAGGCGATGGCCGCCTCGCCATAGTTCAGGTCCACCGCGGTGGTCATCGAATTGACCAGCGACAGCGGCAGCTTGAACTCCACGTCGCGGTCGCGGCCGGCCGAGGTGGCGTTGAGGATCAGTTCGAAATCGCCCAGGTCGCGCAGGTCTTCCCAGTAGCGGCTGAGCGCGCGGCCCGGCTCGCCCATGGCATCGATCAGTTCGTCGGCGCGTTCCGGCGTGCGGTTGACCACCACCAGCTCGGTGATGCCGGCATCGAGCAGCGCCGGGGCGACGCTGCGTGCCGAACCACCGGCGCCGATCAGCAGCACGCGGCGGCCGCGCAGGTCCAGGCCGTGGCGGTCGGTCAGATCACGCACCAGGCCGATGCCATCGGTGGTGTCACCGTGCCAGCGGTCGCCCTTGCGCAGCAGGGTGTTGACCGAGCCGGCACGGCGCGCGCGCGCGGTCAGCGTGGTGCACGCCGAGAACGCGGCTTCCTTGTGCGGCGAGGTGACGTTGGCACCGACACCGCCTTCGGCGGCGAAGGCGTCCAGCCCGGCCAGGAAGGCGTCCGGGGCCAGGTCGATCGCGCGGTAGTCGATGCTGATGCCTTCCTGGCGACCGAATGTCGCGTGGATCAGCGGCGACTTCGAGTGGGCAACGGGGTGTCCGAAGACGGCGTAACGATCGGTCATGGAATCCTCAAGCTGGCTAGACTGGTGCACTTTCGTGCAAGGACCCGGATGATGCGCATCACCCCGACCCTGCTGGTGCTTGCCGCCAGTCTACTCTCTGCCCCCGTGGCGATGGCGTTGAACGAGTACGGCATCGAGGGCATGGGCGTGGTCTCCACCCGCGCCGAGGAGGGCCGGGCGACGATCAGTGCCGACGGCCAGCGCATCGTCTTCGCCCGCCACGGCGAGGCAGGCTGGGGGCTGTGGCAGGCACGGGTGGTGGACGGCCGCTGGCAGCAGGCCCAAGCCCTGCCGGTAGGTGTGGCCGGCGAGGCGCTGGATCCTTATTTCAGCCGTGATGGCCATTGGCTGCTGTTTGCCGCCGGCCGCGCGGGGAAACTGGCGCTGTACCGCGCAGCGGTGGCCGCCGATGGCAGCGTGGGCCGCGCGCAGCCGCTGGCCGGCAAGGATGGCAGCCGTGCCGAGCGTGGCGCGGCCCTCAGCGCCGATGGCCGCCGGCTGCTGTTCGCGCGCGACCAGGGCCGTGGCGCGGGCTGGGATCTGTTCGTGGCGCCGCTGGATGCGCAGGGCGTGCGCGGCGCCGCCGTGGCCCTGGCCGCCCTCAACACGGCCGCTGACGAGACCGACGGCGATTGGCTGGGCAATGACGGCGCGGTGGTGTTCAGCCGTGGCAACGGCGAGGCCGCGCAGGTGATGACCAGCGCCTGCGCCTGGACCGGTGCCGCGCTGCAGCCGCTGGGGCTGTCGTTCAACCAGACCGGCGGCTGGACCGGCGCGCCGGTGGTCGACAACGCGAAACCGGGCGAGATGATGGTGGCCAGCAGTGCGGCCAGGGCGCCGCGTGCCGGTGGCGTGGATGTGTACCGGTTGGCGGTGCCGAAGGTGGCGGCCGTGGCCGGGTGCGTGCGGTAGATCCACGCCGTGCGTGGATGACGCCCGCGATGGGGTCAGAGCCCTTTCCTGCGGAAAGGGATCCGACCCCGGGCCGCGTCGATCAGCGCGCCAACACCTGGGCGCGCTGCTTCTCGTAATCGATCTCGCTCAGCTGGCCGTTGTCCTTGCGGCGGTTCAGCGCGGCCAGTTCGGCCTGCACGCTTTCCGGCAGGGCCTGCTCACGGGCCACGTGGGCGGCGGCGGAGAGCTGCTCCGGCGGGCGCCGGCTGGCACGCCAGGCCGCCACGAACACGCCGACGATGATGGCGCCGAACACCAGCGTGCCGGTGCCCCAGATCAGCCATTGCATCCATCCCATTTCCGGTCCCATCGCGTGTTCCTCCGTCCGTCGTGAGCGCTATTGTCAGCGCTCGCGCAGCCAACGCGCCACCTGCGGCGCGAAATAGGTCAGTACGCCATCGGCGCCGGCGCGCTTGAAGCCCAGCAGCGATTCCAGCACGCAGGCGCGTTCGTCCAGCCAGCCATTGGCGAAGGCGGCCTTCATCATCGCGTACTCGCCGCTGACCTGGTAGGCGAAGGTCGGCACGCCGAACTTCTCCTTCACCCGGCGCACCAGGTCCAGGTAGGGCATGCCCGGCTTGACCATCACCATGTCCGCGCCCTCTTCCAGGTCCAGCGCGATCTCGCGCAGGGCCTCGTCGCCGTTGGCCGGGTCCATCTGGTAGGTCTTCTTGTCGGCCTTGCCGAGGCTGCCGGCGCTGCCCACGGCATCCCGGAACGGGCCGTAGAACGCCGAGGCGTACTTGGCCGAGTAGGCCATGATGCGCACGTTGAGGTGGTGGTCGGCATCCAGCGCACGACGGATCGCGCCGATGCGGCCGTCCATCATGTCCGAGGGCGAAATGATGTCGGCGCCGGCTTCGGCATGCGACAGCGACTGCTTGACCAGCGCTTCAACGGTGATGTCGTTGAGCACGTAGCCCTTGTCGTCGATGATCCCGTCCTGGCCGTGCGTGGTGTACGGGTCCAGGGCCACGTCGGTCATCACCCCCAGTTCCGGGAAGCGCGTCTTCAGCGCACGGATCGCGCGCTGGGCCAGGCCGTCCTCGGCCCACGCCGCCGACGCATCCAGCGACTTCTGCGAGCTGTCGATCACCGGGAACAGGTCGATCACCGGGATGCCCAGTTCCAGCGCCTCTTCGGCCACCTTCAGCAGCTCCTCGATCGACAGCCGCTCCACGCCGGGCATCGACGGAACGGCGGTGCGGCCGGCCAGCTCGTGCACGAACACCGGGTAGATCAGGTCGTCGGTGGTCAGCGTGTTTTCGCGCATCAGGCGGCGCGAGAACTCGTCATGGCGCATGCGCCGCGGGCGGTAATGGGGATGAGTCATGGCAGGCTCCGAGGAGTGGCTATTGCAACAGGTAGCCCTGCGGCAGCAGGGGTTCGGGCAGGGGGCGTTCGCCGAGCGCGTCGAGCTGGTCGATCTCGATCGTGCGCACCATGGCGTCCAGCGGCAGGTCGTTCGGCTCCAGGCCGAAGGGCTCTTCCATCTCCTCGCCCAGCTGGTCCAGGCCGAAGAAGGCGTAGGCCAGCACCGCCGACAGCACCGGCGTGCCCCAGCCCAGCGAGCTGGCCAGGCCGAACGGCAGCAGCACGCAGAACATCCACGCGCAGCGGTGCAGCAGCAGGGTGTAGGCGAACGGCAGCGGCGTGCTGAGGATGCGCTCGCAGCCGGCCTGGATGGAGGACATCGCGTGCAGGCGGTCTTCCAGCTGGGTGTAGAGGATCGGCTCCAGCTCGCCGCTGCGCAGCGCCTGGGCCAGCTCGGCGGCGATCATCGACAGCAGCGCATCGGGCATGTTCTCGCGCTCGGCCAGCTGCTCGCGCTGCGGCTTGTCCAGCCACGGCAGCGCCACCAGGGCGACGATGCGCCCGCGCAGGCGTGCGGCCAGGGCATGAGCGAAGGCGGTGGTGAGGTAGGCGATGCGGCGGCGGCGGCCGCTGTCGTCGGCCAGCAGCAGGTGCACCTGGCGCGCCAGCGAACGCGATTCGTAGATCAGCTGGCCCCACAGCTTGCGGCCTTCCCACCAGCGGTCGTAGCAGGCGCTGTTGCGGAAGCTGAGGAAGATCGACAGGACCAGGCCGAGCAGGGTGAACGGGGTGACCGAGACCCGCTCGATGCCGAATGGCGGGGCCAGTTCCACCACCGCCGCCACGGCGATGGACAGCACCAGGATGGCCAGCACCTTGGGCGCGATGGCCGGCACGATGGAACCGCGCAGGATGTACAGCAGTTGCCAGCCGTGGGGACGGGAACGAATGATCATGGGGTCAGCCGCGCCGGGCGCGGTTTCACAGGCACGCGGGGGGCTCGCGCAGCCCGGCATTGTACTCCCCTGCCCGGCGCCGGGCCGTGGGGCTGCGACGCCCGGTCGCACCCATGGGCGCGACTCGGAGCAGCTTGCTCAGATCACGCCGCCGCCCAGGCTCAGGCGGACGATGCCGACCAGCACCACGATGCCGTTCAGGACCAGCCCGGTCTTGGCGCGGCCGCGCTTGCTGGGGTGGGTGAAGAGGATGCCCAGCGCGGCGATGACCGCGCCCACCGCCGCGAACGGGATCAGGAACCAGTTGCCCCAGCCCAGCAGCGGGATCAGGGCCAGGATCATCCACAGCAGCGCCACGATGCCCCACAACAGACTGATCACACCCATGCCCAGCTCCCCTCAGATCGGTTCCTTCCCCAACATTAGCCTGTCCCGTGGCTGCCGCCTACCGCCGTTGGCGACACGCTCACCCGCCCCGTGCCAGCATGCGGCCATGCCCCGGGCGAAGGTGTTGGCGCCGATTCAGAGTCCCCGGCCGATGATCCGAACTGTCCTACAGGGGTAAACGCCATGAACATCCGTTGGCTCGCTTTGACCGCCATGCTGCTGGCCGCTGCCGGTTGCGCCAGCACCTCCAAGGTGATGCTGGGCCGCGCGCGTGCGCCGATCGACCCGGCGCAGGTGCAGATCTATTCCACCCCGCCGGCCGGTTCGCTGGAAATCGCCCAGCTGGAATCGTCCTCGGCGGTCGGTTTCGGTACCCAGGGCCAGACCGATGCGGCCGTGGCGCGACTCAAGCGCGAAGCCGCAGCGCTGGGCGCCAACGGCGTGATCCTGATGGGCGTGGGCAGCAGCGGCTCCCCGGTGGGCATGTCGGTGGGCGCCGGCAGCTACGGCTCGCACGTGGGCGGCGGCGTCGGCATCGGTATTCCGACCACGCAGAAGCGCGCGGCCGGTGTCGCGATCTGGGTGCCGAACCCGGAGGCCCCGGCACGGTTGCCGACGCAGACGATTACCCCGCAGCGCTGATCAGTAGATCCACGCCATGCGTGGATGGGCCTTCCCGGTAATCCCCGGGGTCAGAGCCCTTTCCCTGCGGAAAGGGATCCGACCCCTGCATCGGTAGCGCCGGGCCATGCCCGGCGGCTTTTTCCCGCTGCGCTCGCCGGGCATGGCCCGGCGCTACCGGTACTTCGGCACGAACTGCTGCTGCACGGCTTCAGCCAACTGGTCCGGCGGCAGCAGGCCCTGGTCGAGCAGGAAGTTGTTGAACGCCAGGCGGTCGAACTTCGCGCCCAGCGCCAGCTCGGTCTGCATGCGCAGTTCCAGGATACGGGTGTAACCGTAGAAGTAGCTGCCCGCCTGGCCCGGCATGCGCACGGTGTAGCGGTCCAGTTCCTGGGTCGCCATCGCCTTGGACAGGCCCACCTGCTCCATCAGCACGCGCTCGCCGTTGGCACGGTCGGTCAGGCCCAGGTTGAGCATCGGGTCGAGCATGGCGCGGGCCGCGCGCAGCAGGCGGAACTGCAGCGCGATCATCTGCCCGTCCAGCGGCTCGTACGGCACCATCTCGGCCTCGGCATACAGCGCCCAGCCTTCCACGTTCACCGAATTGAACGCGAACATGGTGCGCGCCAGCGACACGCCGCGCTCGACCATCGCGGTGAACTGCAGCTCGTGGCCGGGGCGGCCCTCGTGCGCGCTCAGCGTCCACGCCGCCGAGCCGAAGTTGAAATCATCGTACTGCGCGCCCGGGCCTGCGGCCGGGTTGCCCAGCGGCAGCACGAAGGTGCCCTGCTGCCCGGTGTTGTTGACCAGCGGCGCCGGCAGGAAGTGCGGGGCCGGGCTGGCCGCGCTCTCCGCCGCCGAGCCCAGGCGCATCTGCATGGCACGCTTGGGCACGTCGACAATGCCGTGTTCGCGGATCAGCGGATCAATCGCGTCGATCACCTTGCGGTAGTGACCTTCCAGCTGATCGTCAGCGATCTTGTCGGCCTTCAGCGCGCGGATCACCGCCACCGGGTCGCTGGGGTCGGCCACCTTCAGGCCCTTCTCCTTCGCCACCAGCGGTGCCAGCTGCTGCATCGCCGAGCGGGTTTCCATGAATTCCAGCTGCGCACGCTGCATCAGCAGCTTCGGGTCGATGTCGATGCCGACCTGCTTGAGCTGGAACGCATACAGCGGGGCCGGCAGGCGTGCGTCGGTGCGCGCCTTCGGCAGCACTTCCTTGCGGGTCCAGGCGGCGTAGTCTTTCATCTGCCCGGCGAGGGCCGTCATCGCCTCATCGGCGCCGGCAATCTGGTACTTCTTCAGCAGCGACTCGATACCGGTGATGTAGGTCTCGACGTTGTCCAGCGACTGCTGCACTTCGATCTTCGTCGGCTGCAGCAGCGTGTTGTCCTTCAGGCGTTCTTCGTAACGCTGGCGCGCCAGCGTGGTGAACGCGGTGCCGCCCGGCTGCAGGCCGGCATAGGCCTTGAGGCGGTCAAGCGCCTTGGCCCGCCGCTCGGCCGGCACCTGGTCGGACAGCAGCAGGTTGAGGCCGCTGAACACCGTCTGCGGCGCGTCGCTCCACGGCAGCAGGTACTTCTCGTTGAGCGTGCTGCCTTCGATGTTCTGGTCGGCGGCGTGGATCATGATCGCCAGATCCTGGCGGACGTTGGGATCCTTCTCCGTGGCCAGCTTCGCCTTCAGCTCATCGCGGGCCTTGGCGATCGCCGCGCGGTAGCGCTTGCCGTTGTCGGGGCCGAGGTCGGCCACCTTGTCGTCGTAGCCGGGCACGCCGAAGAAGCCGGTCTCTTCCGGCTGGAACGGCCCCTGCGCATCCAGCAGGATCTGCGCCAGCGCATTGCTGCGGGCGACCCAGGCCGGGCTGGCCGGCGTGGCGGCCTTGGCAGCCGGCGCGGCCAGGGCCGGCGGGGCGGACAGCAGCGGGGCGGCGGTCAGGGCCAGGGCAACGGCGAGCGCGATCGGCTTCATGGGACACTCCGGGAAAGGGTTGTCCGCAACTTACGCGCTCACGGCGATGGCGACAATCGGCTGGAGGTCATGGGCGGGCAGGCAGCAACCGCTCTGGTAGATGCCCACCTTGGTGGGCGGCTTTTGGGGGGGCCAACCAAGGTTGGCCTCTACCTGGTCGGCCTGCGCGCGTAGCTGTAGTTGGGATCCCGCACGGCACGCACGATCGGGCTTCGTGCGTGCCTGACTGCACCGAGGAACCAACCCAGCACACACAGCACCAGCCAGATCATTCCTGCCCAGACCCATTGGCCCGTGGCTATCGCCCAGATCAAGGGCAACACCGCCAGCATCAGCAGGATCTGCGTGCACACCAGATAGAGCGAGTGGATGCCCAACGGTGGGTCAGAGCGCAGGACGACGCCACACCCGGCACACCGTGTCTGCGCCTGGCGCTTGTCTGCCGAACGCAGGGGAAAGCGCTGGCCGGACGCACCACAAAACGGGCAGGTGAAGGTCAGGAGGCGCGCCACGGAGACTCCAATACGAACGAACAAGTGTCCAACTAACGGTTGATCACCATCTGCAATCCATCACGCAGGACGATCAGCAATGCATCGAGATCCCGCCTTGATATGGAAGCTGACTCCAGCCCGATTGCTCCGGCAATCCCGCAATGCGAAAAAAACACGTCATACGTATCAATCAACTCAGAATGAAAAATCTCCATCGGATCATTTTCAACGACTCTGAAGAGATCCGTCATGAAATTCCAGAAATTGATGACCGTCTCAGGTTCGACCCCGACACCCGAGCGAGCTGAAGACATCAACGAATCAACATCAAACATTGACTCGCCCTCCCAGTCCAGAGCACCTCCAGCAGTCGCGACAGCCAGATCCAGATCATCCCGACTGAAAGCGCGAATAGCCGCTCCATCAATTGACATCAGATGATCATGCTCATCTGACACCCATGCAAACCAAACGATGCTCTCGCCGGCAGAAACTCCAACCGGATAGATATCTGCCATTGTCCCTTAAACCTCCCCGTCCACTCTAAGATCCTCCGGCACATATTCCATCAGAGAATCCTGGCTGAAGTTGAAGAAAAATTCATCCAGAAAACTAGGCTTATCACCACTCGGTGTAAAGTGCGTTTCTGCAAACTTTTTTAGCTTGCTAAGATTTGAGCCCTGCCCTTTCCCTGGATCTTGACCAAATTCCTTACAAACCCGTTCCGCGTACTGAACTGGCGTTTCGCCATTCCTTGGACCTGTTCCGCGCGCCCAGGAAGGTATGTCGTTTTTTGGCTTTCCTCCTTTGGGAGAAATCTTCTGCTGCGGTCTGCCATACCAAGGATGAGACCTACCGCCTCCTGCGCTGACACCCGCTCCCCTACCGGAATTGCCCGGCCCCCGAACAACAACGGGCGGGCGCGCGAGAAGGCATGCAGGGCACAGCCCCAAAGGATCGGAATAAGCGATTGGAGCAGCGTCTACGTACAAGTATGAGCTCAATCCACCGGCCAACCCAATTGGGTCACACTGCGAGTACCTACCCACCGCCGGGTCATACTCCCGCTGGTAGTTGTAGAACATCCCGCTCGCATCCGTCGCCTGCTGCCCCGGGAAACGCAACGCCAGTTCGAACGCCACACCATCCCCATCGGGATCATTGGCCGGCGCCTGGTCGCCAAGCACCTCGCTCTTGTTGCTCCACTCCCAGATTGCAACATCCCGTGCCGGGTCGATCACCACACGCGGCGTACCCAGGTGATCGGGCTGGATGTAAGCAAGCTCCGGCACACTGGCGCCAGCCGCATTGATCAACGCCACCGGGTAGTTGTCCAGCCAGATCGCCTGCTGCTGGGCTTGCCCCGTCACCGAGTAGTTGCCCAGCCACTGTCCGGCTTCGTCGTAGACCGTGATCTGGGCATTTCCGCCTTCCGGGGCGCGCAGTACTCGCTCGCCGCGATGGTTGTAGCCGCAGTGTTCGGCCACCGCCCCAACCAGCTTGACCGCGTTCATGCGGTTGGGGTCGTTGTATGTGAAGGCCTTGGCATCAATGCCCGTCGTGTTGCCTGCAGCATCGTGGCCACGCGCTTCACCGCCCACCGCCCACCGCCACCGCCACCGCCACCAGATGATGGCTGTCAGCCGGGTAACTGTACGTCGAGGTACCCGCCGCGGTGGTGAGCGAGGTGCGATTGCCTGTGACGTCAGAGCCAGATGCGCAGCCGTGCACGTCGCGGATGACCATCGCGAATTTCTCCGCAGTGGTGGACGCACTGGCCGGAAATGCGCCGTCGCCGTCGAACGCCGCTGTCACATCCTCACCGGGCGTGATCGACGTCCTGCTTGGTCATGCTGCGGATCCTCCATTGATGTTCCGCGTGCCGCCTGCAGGATGACGCGGCGGCGGGGCACCTTCACACTGCCGCTGCTCAACTTTTCAGCGGACTAAAGTGCTGCCGAGCACCTGCCGAACACGTTGGCGGGCTTCTCCCGCAGACTCACGGCAACCACCCGGTGCTTCTGCTCACCGCACCCGCCCATGGCCCCATACATGATGAGAAGTCCCTTGTCGTTGACGTAGCCGATGAACGTGCCATGTCCTTCATCCGAAGCGGTCCTGACGAGATAAATGCTCTCCCCGGATGCTGGCTTCAGGCCAATCGACGGCATCGAACCAATCTTCCCTTCAACCTCTGATGCTGATACCACGATCAGCGAATTCTTCAACATCCACTCCGCAATGGCGCCTTCACTATCCGGATCAAGCGTGGAAATGCGATCAAGCGGTAGCGTCATGGAATTTCCAGGGAAGATCGCATCGGATGAAACATCTACCCAGTTCGATTTCCACTCCGCATGTTGAAACTTGTTGATGCTGCACCCGCCAAGCATTGGCAAGAGCAACAGCGCTGCGCGCAGCATGGCTTCTGCTTGCATTTCAATCCCCTCTTAATGCTCTCCCGAACCCGATCATCCGCTAGACCCAGATGCTCTGCCTTGGCGCCCCTTCCAACCGCGTACGGCATTCCCGCAGCACACGCTCCTCTGCGGTCGCCGGCTCCTCCCGCGCGGACCCACAGGCCAGCGCGAATCACATCCGAATCACGTTGACGGGACTGCGCAATTATTTCGAAGCCATCAACCGCCGAAAGTCCTTTCACCAAAGTAGATGTAGAGAATCCTGGATGTCCACCCATCAGCACTTCAATTCTTCTGCCTGACTCCATGATCTCACCGACGTCATAGTCGAGGCCCGGCTCTCGTACTGAGTAGGTCGCGTTGCCGAGCTTGGCGCAGACATCGTAGCGACCACTTAAAACACTTAACTCATCTCTCCTGCATGACGAAAGCAATGCAGCAATAACCACGAGGAGGAATATCCTACTCACAGCCATACCCCTTCCTGACCGCGCCGTTTCCCGCTCCAAGTACGTCCGTGACGTTTTCCTCATTCACCGAACTCATGTCTATCCTTCTTCCCACTATGCTCGGCCCATACTCTCCAAGACCCATGAATC
This sequence comes from Stenotrophomonas sp. S41, assembly GCF_016624625.1. Classification (NCBI taxonomy): domain Bacteria; kingdom Pseudomonadati; phylum Pseudomonadota; class Gammaproteobacteria; order Lysobacterales; family Lysobacteraceae; genus Stenotrophomonas; species Stenotrophomonas sp. S41. The sequence goes on from NZ_JACVTV010000096.1 coordinate 13,820, forward strand.
GTTGTAGGTGAACGCCTTGCTTCCGATGCTGATGGTGTTGCCAGCCGCGTCATGGTTGCGGGCTTCGCCATCCGCGGCGGTCAGTCGATGGCTGCTGGCTGGGTAGCTGTAGCTAACGATGCCCGCCGACGTGGTCAGTGAGGTGCGGTTACCCGTAGCGTCGTAGGCATAGGTCTCAATGGGCGTACTGATTGCAGCGTCCTTGGTCTGGGTTAAGAAGCTTTCTGCTTCCCTGAGCCCACAATCCAATTTGGCCGCAGCCGGGAAACGATCATCATCAGTTGTTCGACGAAGTCTACGGACTGATAGTCCAAGGTCCCCCAACATTCAGCTGCATCAGGAATTCTCGACTAAACGGCGCCGTATAATCCGCTTCGAATTTCCAACCATCTTCAAGAGTAACCACAAAATTTCTCGAAATGCAGCGCTTTGACCAAGAAATTTCTGGCATGAGGAAACCGTCCCCCATCAGTTTTCCATCGATCATCAGCACAAGACCGCGGCAATAGTCCGGCTTGCCGTGCATGGCATCAAGATGCGGCGAAAGGAATGCCATTGGAACACTCCTTGCTCCAAACTTCCCTTCCCCGACAACGCCTCGTCGAGGAAGCGAGTCCATGCAAGGGACGACCCCGGATACTTCAAGGAAACCATCTTCATCCATCCTCGCAAGTCGACTTTTCGCAACACTTTCGTAGTCAAGAAGATAGAATTCACTATCAACAAGATCTCCCGCCTTCTTAATTGCAGCCACATTCCCTCCCCGCCGCAGTGGCGGCGCCGTTTACCACCTTGGCCGAGCCACCCCCGACCAAGCCAGCAGTCCAAGATAGGCTTGTATTTCCGGATCACGCGATAGCCCGCGCGGCATCCCCCGCATTTCTCTCCATTATTTCCTGACCTACGACCGCAGCACGGAGATGATCTGCTACAAGGAGCGCATGCGCCGGCTGAACACCGATCTATGGCTCGCCGATCCACATGCGCCTTGGCAACGCGGGAGCAAGGAAAGCACCAATGGCCTGCTGCGCCAGTTCATGCCCTAGGTAGCAGACCTGTCCAAGGCAAGCCAGGAATATCTCAACAATGTGGCTGACTTGATGAACGCACGCCCGCGACAAACGTTTGGTTGAAAGATCCCGAATCAAGCACTGGAAGAGGAATTCGCAAAGTTCAATGCAAGTCTAGCGCTTGCAGGTTGACACCGCCCCGCCCCTGGCAACCAGTGGACCAATTAGCCCAGCACATCTTTGGCGATGACACTACTTTCTTCCGCAGATCAATCGTTCCATGACCAACTCAATTTGCTTGAATGAGGACGCCGGCATCTGTCAATGAAGCATGGATTCTGGTTGCTGAAGTCACCTGTGGCAGCCCAACTCTCCTAAATTTCGCGTTCTGAAACGCCGTAGCCTGTCGGCCAGAATGGAGCTGCGCAGTAGAACTCAGCCCTTGTTTCTCATGCCAGCCTCCACACGCGCAATCAAGCGCTGGAATCCTGGCTTCGACTTCATAAAATCCAAGACTGACCACCCATCTTCGGCTTCTATAAATGGATCTGCGCCACACGAAAGAAGATATTCGACAGCCTCGACATTTCCGTGTAGAGCGGCGGCCGCCATTGGCGTCAACCCGATATCTCCGATGACATCGATGTTGGTTACGTAAGGCATTAGCTCCCTCAGAAGATCCACCTCGTTACCAGCCGCCGCTGAATGAAGCGGCGTGTCATCACAAACACCATGAGTCTCTGGACTAACCAGATCGTATCCTTCGAACGTGTACTCTTCCGCAAACTTTGACAGAATCTTCTGAAGCTTTTCATCACTTGCATTCATCCGGACACTCCTTGCGAAATTGCTCTTCAAGAATCTTGAGCCGAGCCCAATCCTGCAAATTCTGTGCAAGATGCCGTCCGCCAGGGTACTTGGGCGTCATCCACTTCATGTCCCAGGCGTGTCGACGCAAGGCTACATCCCTTAGGAATTCGATTCTATTCTTCAAGTTTTTACAAGGATCGTCATCCCTTTGATAGCCCTTCTTTTGAATTTCTTTGTACTTCTCATACTCGGCCTTTCTGCGAGCGCCATCAGAAAGCCAGGCTGCATTCATGACTGCGGAAAGCATGGTCGCGTTGCCGCTAGTCGGGTCCAGCCAAGCGCTCGTATCCGTGACCTGGCTAGCTAAAGCCGCAGCGCCAATCGCCCCGGCCACGTCAGCACCGGACTGGTCGGATTGGCTATTCCCCTGATTCTGAAGAAGTCGCTGAAGCTCCCTTAGCCCGCTAGGATCACTCGATGAAATGGGTGCTCCGCTGACATAGGAGTACATCGATATCCCGCCCTCCAACCCAATCGGATCACTCTGCGAGTACCGCCCCACCGTCGGGTCATACTCCCGCTGGTAGTTGTAGAACATCCCACTCGCATCCGTCGCCTGCTGGCCCGGGAAACGCAGTGCCAGTTCGAACGCCACACCATCGCCATCGGGATCATTGGCCGGCGCCTGGTCGCCAAACACCTCGCTCTTGTTGCTCCACTCCCAGATTGCAACATCCCGCACCGGGTCGATCACCACGCGCGGCGTTCCCAGGTGATCGGGCTGGATGTAGGCCAGCTCCGGCACACCCGTGCTGGGTACATTGATCAAGGCCACCGGGTAGTCGTCCAGCCAGATCGCCTGCTGCTGCGCCACGCCCGTTGCCGAGTAGTTGCCCAGCCACTGCCCTGCTTCGTCGTATACCGTGATCTGCGCGTTACCACCGGCTGGCGTGCGCAACACGCGCTCACCGCGATGGTTGTAGCCGTAGCTTTCCAGCACCGCATTGCCCTGCTTCACCGCATTCATACGGTTGGCGTCGTTGTAGGTGAACGCCTTGCTGCCGATGCTGGTGGTGTTGCCCACTGCGTCATGGCTACGCGCCTCGCCACCCACCGCAGTCAAGCGATGGCTGGTGGCGGGGTAGGTGTAGCTGGCGATACCGGCCGACGTGGTCAGCGAGGCGCGGTTGCCCGTGGCGTCATAGCCATAGGTTTCAATCGGCGTGCCCGTCGTACCGTCCTGAGTCTGGGTCAGGCGACCCAGCGTGTCATAGGCGTACTTCGCAAGCACGGCTGAACTGGTGCCGTTCTTCAACTCGGTGATCGAGCCCACCGCGTCATAGCCAAAGCCCAGGGACAGCCCGCCGGCCGCCGGGTCATGCACGGCCTGCGGGCGGTAATCCAGATCCAGCGGGCGCTGCAGCTGGCGGCCGTTTCCATAGGTCCAGCCAGTGGCCGGGCCGAATGCCGCATAGGTCACGTCGTTGACCACGACCTGCCGCGCCTGCCCTGGCCGGGTCAGACCGATCTGATTGATGCGGCCCAGCGTGTCCCGCACGTAGTCAGCCACGCTGCCATCCGGATAGGTCAGCGATGCGAGGCGACCGGACTTGCTATAGGTGTAGCGCAAGGTGCTGCTGACGCCGTTCACGGTCTGCACCTTGCGGGTGATCTGGCCGAAGCGGTCGTGGCAGTACTGGGTGCTGCCATTGGCATGCAGCACCTGCCCCAGCCGGCCGGTAGCAAAGCGCTCGTCGCTTGCACACACCGCCGGGGCCACGTCGTAGTGATAGCCCACATCCATGTTGGGGTCAGGGTAGGCCACGCCAACCAGACGATTGAGCGCGTCATAGCTGTAGGTAGCGGTAATACCGCGCGCATCGGTACGGGTCTTGCGGTTACCTGCACTGTCCACGGTGAAACCGGTAGTGCCGCTGTCCGGGCTGACCTGTGTGGTCAGGTCGCCGAAGCCGTTGTAGGCGTAGGTGGTATGCAGGCCCTTCGGGTCAGTCACCTGGGTCACCTGGTCCAAGGCGTTGTACTGGCTCCCGATCTCCGCCTCCACGCCGCCCACGTCCTGCAGGGTCTGCGCCAGCCGGTTCAGCGGATCATGCTGCTGGCGGGTCACGCGCTGCAGGGCGTCGGTGATCGTCTGCGGATTGCCGCTGGCATCGTAGGTGAAGCCGGTGGCGTGGCCGCTGGCATCCTTCAACGCGGTCAGCTGGCCCAGGGTGTTGTAGGTCCGCGCCAGTGTGCGCCGCAGCGTGCCGCCTGCATCCACGGTGTTTTCGTCCAGGCGGTTGCCG
>NZ_JACVTV010000097.1:0-17890 GCF_016624625.1 Stenotrophomonas sp. S41
CTTAAAATGCAGACGCCCGATGCGATGCATCGGGCGTCCTTGGCCGCCTGACGGCGGCCGGATCATCCACACCATAGGTGTCAACCTATGGCAGGACGAGTCACTCAGGATCTTCTGCCCGCCCAGCTACCCATCCACTTACAGCGGTCGATTTTGGACGATCTGTTGCCGACTCAACCCTGCACCTCGGATCGTATCCACACTGCACTGCGGCCAATGCGGATGGAGCGAGGGAATCGGCCAGCCTTGATCTCGCCGTAGATGAAGGTATTTCTCACATCTGCCGCACGAGGGTCCAGCGGCAACAGTTCTTGCTCCGAGCCCGGAACGAAGGTTCCGAGGAAGGGGCGACGGCCGCGCATGGGTCGGTACCCGAGCCTTTTAGCGCGTTCGGCTATGAAACGTCATGGTGCCCCTGACGCCGCAATAGCCTCGCCGGGCAGCGTCCAGATTTCAATTCGATGAAAGCCTTTGATTTCCGAACCAAGTCAGTCGGATTTCACAGAAGCTGCTCAAAAAAAAGGACGCCCGAGGGCGTCCCTTTGATCTGGTGCTCAGATCCAGCACTTGAGCCATGCGAGGATCCCTAGCAGCCCTGTTCCGGCTTCGAAGCTAAATTGCTTCTTCCCCTTCCCTGGCTTTTCCCAGCTGGCTTCAATACGTAGTAGGGCCATGGGCTCTCCTATGTATCTGCTCCCTGACCCATGTTGGGTTAGCCGGAAGCGCGAGGCCAGTGGTCGCATTCCAACTTTATAGGCGTTGAGGGTACGACCACCGCTAACCTTACCGCCGAATGTATCCGACCATTCGATGCTCTGCAATCTAGGGCGCTGCGGACAAGTCATAAAGCGCCTGCGTTCCAGTGCATGCGGAGATCGAAGGTAGGACGCGAAGCCAGAGGCTTCGCCCTCCGGAATAATGGCCCAGCATAGGATTGTTGGGGTTTGGGCAGGCCAATGGTAGGCTTCGGCCATTCAGGGGCATGGATGTTTCCAATGGCAGTTCGGCTGGGGCGACTGGCGGTTGTACTAGAGGAAGGTACTACGGGCGATAGCAGGCCTGTCCGAGGCATGGTGCTTACACAGGAAGGAACTGTAGAAGCATGGGTGAAGCCAGTGGCTGATCTACAGAGGGTGCAAGTGGAAGTCGCCTGCAGTTTGCTAGGACAATTGCTGGATCTACCTGTTCCTGAGCCGCTCGTAGTCTTCATTGGCCCCGAGTTTGGCGGACCCAGTGTCGGGTTCGGTAGTGGCGCTGTCGGGCACCCCAACGTTGCTCGCTGGATGGACACCGAAGCTGATGTTGTTCTCAAACGCCTTAGGGAGTGGGCAAAAGTTGTGGATGCCGCTTGCTTTGATGAGTGGATCGGAAATTGCGATAGGCATCCAGGGAATCTGATCTACGATGGCCAGGGCTTCTGGCTGATTGATCATGACAAGGCGATGCACCCTCTGATTCAACTGGACGCTCTGTCGCCCGCTAACCAGCTATTTGACTTTGTCGTTCATGGCGCCGATGAGTCGAGGTTGCTGAAGTTGCAACAGCTTGTTGGTGCCTCGATGCACGATATGCAGAGATTCTCTGTGCAGGATCTTATTGACCAAACAGATTCTGCCGCATGGCCGCCAGCCACGCTGATTCCACTTCGCGACTGGCTTGCGGAGCGTCAGAATCATCTAGCGAGACTGGGCAACGATAGAGTTCCCGCCAAACAGCTTGGGGTGATCTGATATGTGGAATGGCATTAACATTGACGCCTTCCCAGCGGCTCCCTCCGGAACGTTTGCCTGGGCGCCGGTCTTCATCGAGCCAATGGTGGGGAGCGGAGAGAGAATCGCGGTCGCAATTGCCGCCTATTCCTTAGAGCATGGCGGCTTTGTTCAGCGCACAATCTCTGAAGCCACGCTTCATTGCATGTATGGCGTTCAGAGCTCGGCGATTAGTGGACTAATCGCCTTTGCTGTGGAATCGGTTCAAGAACACTTCTCCAATGGTGAGTCGCTGGAGAACTGGAGCTCGCCGTTTGCAGGGTGCGTACTGGGTCCAACTCGTACAGCTCTTGCTGGCAGTGCTGAGCAAGCAGCTCAACTAGGCGGAAAACTCATTGCCAGTCTATGGAGATCCAGCGAGCTTCAGGTGCAGGAACTGCGTGATCCAAGAACGACGATGGACACCGATCAATGGATGGCTCTAATCAAGGCGGAGGTCTTGGGTATTAATCCCGAGCTTGAAGCGCGATTCAATCGTGAAGTTCGCGTAAAACAAGGTGCGAGCCCAACCCGGATTGGCTATCTCGGTGAGAAGATTGCCGCGAATTTTGATGCTTTGGTGTCGTCTAACATGACCATCAGGCGCCAGCGCGCCAAGTCAAAGCTGATGGATCTCCAAGCACTGCGCAGGCATGACAGGCTACTCAATACCAGGCATTCCTACGAACTGATGTTGTGGGTTCCTCCAGCAAATAGTGCCGACTATTCGAATCAGCAGATCGACGTGGCGCGATCTGCGTTTCTGGAGTTGGAGGAGTTTGCAGATCGTGAGGACCTTCGTGTGCGTGACTTGAGTGACCCAGCCGGAGCCGCGGCGATCATCCTCCATGCCGAGGCCGCGTGATGGTTGCTTTGCGCGGTATTGTCCGAAAAATGGATGCGGTTGTTGCAGTAGCTTGACCATGTGTCCATTTGTCCTCACCTTTGTTCGAGCATGGCTCTTCGATTGCAGGCGGCCTTGGCTCTATCTCTGCTTTGGTGAGCTACAGCTTCCGCAGAGAGGTGGTCGGAAAAATCTGTTGTCTCACTAGACCAGTCCTTGAGCGATGGCCTGAATCCGAAAACCGTTATGTGGCCAAAGCCCATCCTTCTCAGCAGCTCAATCGGCGCGTCGAGATTTTCGTTCGCGCCTGACTGCTCCGGTCAAACAGCGGGGCGGATCGAAGGTACGCAAGGCGGCCAAGGGATGGTGGCCGCCTCAGCGCAGGTTTTACCCACGCCGGTAACGATCAGGCTTGTTATGGCACAACGGATAACTAGAGCACGACCGGAACGCCCCATGCGGCCCATTCCGCTCCACAAACACGCCCATCTTGCACACGGGGCAGCGTTCCTCGTTGATGGCCGCGCCTGAAATCCCGGTCACCTCCACAACCCCTTCCTCCACCAGCTCATCCAGGAAGGGTGAGTGCTTGCCCTGCAGCGTGAACATCACCACGCTTCGCCGCGCACGCGTCAGCGCCACATAGAACAGTCGCCGCTCTTCGCTCAGCGGGTAGGTATCCCCATCGGGCATCGCCAGCGACAGCACCGGGTCATCCGCGCGCAGGCTGGGGAATCCACGATTCACCATGCCCGGCAGGATCACGTAGTCCGCCTCGCGCCCCTTCGATCGATGTGCGGTCAGGAACTCAACGTCCATCGTGCTGCCAAACAGCGTCTTCCAATCCGCAGGCACTGCGTTGCGATCCGCCCGATAGCGACCCAGCACGAACACGCGAACGCGCCCATCGCGCCCCTGCGGCACCGTCCCGGAGAGCAACTGCTGATGCAGCTTGGCCAGGTACTGGCGCACACCGTCCTGTACTTCCTCGCGCCGGGACATCTGGAAGGCCTGCAGCACCGGTCCAATCGCTGGCGTCGAAGAACGCACCGCCTTGGCAATCTGCGCAGGATTGCGGCTGATGAAGCGGCTGGAGATGTCGCACAGTTCCTGCGGGCAGCGGAAGGTCTGCTCGAGCTTCAGCACCTGGGCGTGGCCCATCCACTCGCGGAAGCCGGTCATCACCGAAACATCCGCACCGGCGAAGCGATTGATCGACTGCCAGTCATCGCCCACTGCGAACAGGTGGCGCCCCGGCTGGCTGACCAGCGCACGGCAGAGGCGGGCGCGGGCGCGCGAGGCGTCCTGGAATTCGTCGGCCATCACCAGCTCGTAGGGCGATTCGTAGTGCCCTTGCTCCAGGATGCCGGCAGCCATGTTGAGCATGTCCTCGAAGTCGATGCCGCGCTCGTCCGCCAGCGCCTCGTCCCAGGCTTGGAAGACAGGTGCCGCGATTTCCAGGAACCGCCGATGCCGTTCCTTGAACTGGTCCTCGGGCATCTGCTGCAGACGCGCGGCCAGATCGTCCAGCGTCAGGCAGTTGCTCTTGGCGTGGGCAATGAAGGTCCGCATCAGGCCGATCAGGTCGGCATCCGGCATGGGCTTCGCGCCCTCGGTGGGCAACTCACGGTCGGGATTCGGGTCCAGCTCGACATCGGAGTCGCCGAGTTTCTCCGCAAGATGTTCCAGCGCATGCCCGCTGCGCAGGCCAAACGAGGTCGTCTCCACCAGTGCGGTGCCGCGCGCAACGTGCTGCTGGCGCTTCCAGTGCATGCCTTCAGCGTATTTGGCGAAATGCTTCGGCGGCTGGCCGTTGGCATCCAGCGCAAAGTGCTCGTGATACAGCGCTGCGTCCGGATAATAGAAGTCCGGCCGGTACTGGCGATGGGTATCGGTGGCGGTATCAAATTCGTAACGGCGCTCGTAGTCGTACGTCACGCCGTTGTAGAACAGCCAATCGGCGATGACACACTCTTCCAGGCTCTTCACCCGCTCGCCCTGCAGGGTGCGAATGTAGGGCGTGCCATCGCGGTCGTAGCCATCAGCCATCATCTCGGCGCCGAACGGCGGAAGATCACGCCCGAACACCAGCCGGAACATGTCCCACTGGGTACGGAAGTGGATCGAGCGGTCCTTCAGGTCGTCCACCAGCTCGGCCAGCTTGTTGAAGCCCAGCGTGGCGTCGATGGCCCATTCGGGAATGTCGGGCTTTCGGCCGGTTGCCTTGCCGATGATGGCCAGGCCCAGCGCATGGAAGGTGCGTGCCTCGACCACGGTGTCGCCCATGCCGAGCCGGTCGAAGGAGCGCTGCGCGCGCTCCTCCAGCTCCTTGGCCGCATCCTTGTTGAAGGCGAGCATGACGATCCGCTCGGGCTCGACGAACCCGCGATCGATGGCATAAGCAGCTTTGGCGACCATGGTGGAGGTCTTGCCGGAGCCGGCCGAGGCCACGACCTGCACGCAGTTGTCGAAGCAGATGACGGCGCGGGCCTGTTCCTCGGTCAGCGGTTTGCTTTCGACCCGGTCCAGGAAGTCCTTGGCCAGCACCAGTTCGCGCGTTGCCATGGTCGCATTGGCGTCGGCCCACACGGCGGGCCAATCCAGCTGCCAGTCGTGCAGGGCATCCAGCGCGGCACGATGGCTGTGCGAATGGAGATCGTCGTGCAGGTCCTCATCGAGGAACAGCCGTTCCAGCTCGGCAGGCGACAGGGGTAGCGCGGGGCGCTCTGCCAGCAGCGTCTGCTGCTGCTCGTGCGTGATCCAGCGGCGGCCGGCGCCGCCGCGGTCGGTCAGGGCGTCGGCCTCGGCCAGCCAGGACTGGATCTGCTCAAGGATGTCCGCAAAGAGCGTCTTGCGACCACGCGTTGTGCGCGCAAAGAGCACCTGCTGGACAGCCGTCGAAAGCTGGGAGGCCTCGCGGTTGGGCAGGCCATCCACGGACAGCGTGTCGCAGTCATCGCTCTGCAGTGCAACCCGGGCCCAGAACAGGCCCGGAAGAACCCGCACGCGCTGGCCATCATCGACGTGCTGGCGGTACTGCCGCCCTTCAATCAGAAGCTCGACATGCTCGCCATCCAGCCGCAGCCGCCAGTCCGGCGAGCGGGTCACACGCTGGCCCCAGCCCGAGGGGCGCCATTCCATAGACATCCAGATACTGCCTTGCGTACGTCACTGGGCGTAAAGCGCCCTTACAGCTCCATGATAAGGGGGCTTGGTGCCGTGCGCAGACCTTCTGGGTAAGGCAGCCAGCGATGGCGTTGCACCACCGCTGGCCCGATCGCCGTCAGGCGTTCACATCAACCACGATCCGCCCGCGCACCTTGCCCGGGATGATCTGCTCGTACACATCCAGCACCTCGGCCAAGCCGATCAGCTGCACCGTGCTTTCCAGCTTCTGCGGGTCCAGATCGGTGGCGAGGCGATCCCATGCACGCTGGCGCACGTCCTGCGGGGCATTCACCGAGTCGACGCCGGCCAAGGTCACGTTGCGCAGGATGAAGGGCAGCACGGAGCCGTGCAGCGCATCGCTCTGAGCCAGGCCGCAGGCCGCCACGGCGCCGCGGTACCTGGTTTCGGCAAGCGCGTTGACCAGGGTCGGGCCGCCGGCCACGTCCACCACGCCGGCCCAGCGCTCGGCGCTGATCGGCTTCTTGCGCGGCTCGGAAAGCTCCGCGCGGTCGATGATCTCCGCCGCGCCCAGGCTGTGCAGGTACTCGGCATGTTCGGGGCGGCCGGTGGCGGCCACCACGCGGTAGCCCAGCTTGGACAAAATGGCCACGGCAATCGAGCCCACGCCACCGTTGGCGCCGGTTACCAGCACATCGCCCTTTTCCGGGGTCACGCCCGCGTCTTCCAGTGCCAGCACGCACAGCATGGCGGTATAGCCGGCGGTGCCGATGGCCATGGCATCGCGGGTGGACAGGTTGCCCGGAATCTTGTTCAGCCACTCACCCCGTACGCGGGCGCGCTGGGCCAGGCCGCCATGGTGGCCCATGCTCAGGTCCCAGCCATTGAGCACCACGCGATCACCGGCCTTGAAACCGGCATTGCTGGATTCCAGTACCACGCCGGAAAGGTCGATGCCGGGAATGAGCGGGAATTTCTGGATGACCGGGCGCTCGTTGGTCAGCGCCAGCGCATCCTTGTAATTGAGGGTCGAATAATCAACCTGCACCAGGACATCGCCGTCCATCAGGTCGGCCTCGTCAAAATCCACCAGTTCGGTGGAAACACGGTCGTTGGTCTTGCTGGAAAGCAGTGCCTTGAACTTCATGGTGGTGCCTCACGTTCAGTGGATGAGGCCATGCTAGGCTCGCACCGTTATCGCAACAAGAACGATGATTTTTCGTAGGTACTATGATTTTCCGGAGTATGTATGCGTAGCAAGCGTTGGGACGGCAAGAGCGGCTGCGCCGTGGAAGTCACCCTCTCGGTGATGGGCGGGGTGTGGAAGCCGGTCATCCTGTTTCACCTGATGAAGCGTAAACGGCGCTTCATGGAACTGACCCGGCTGGTGCCCAACGCCACGCAGTCGATGCTGACCAGCCAGCTGCGCGAACTGGAGGCGGACGGCGTACTGATCCGCCACGTCTATCCGGAAGTGCCGCCGAAGGTGGAATACGAACTTTCCGAATTTGGCCGCTCGCTGGTGCCCGTGCTGCTGGCCATGCGCGAGTGGGGCGAAACCTATCGCGGTTACCAGAGTACGCGCGAGGACAGCTGAGGGCGCAGGTGTGTCGTATCCGCCACTGCTGGTGCACTGGATGGCGGCGGAAGGCGGATGAAGGCTGCAGGTCGGGAGCGCCATTCGATGGGCAACTCGACACTGCATGACGCAAGCGCCTCAACTACAGCGAAATAGGAAGTTCTCCGGCTTTTCAAGCGCCGAGCACTGCGCCAATCATCGCCTCGCCAAGGCACTCGCCCTGGCCGGGATTGGCGTCCCGAACTTACGTACCACTACCGGTCGCGCTTGCAGCTCTCGCTGCAGCCTCGACAATGCACCGCCTGCCAGTTCATGGCGGACGGTGCGTGGGGATCTCTCGATCCGCCGGCTTTAGTGGTACGTATCCGGCACGCCAACCCGCACCGTCCGCCACCTTGCATCTGCAGGTGGCCACACCGTGAGGTTGCCGCCATGTCTGACCGTCTTCCCGACTATCCCCGCCTGCACGCGCTGCTCGGCGCAGCCCTGCGCGATCTTCCCAATGCCGTAGCCGAAACGCTTGAGGACGCCCTCTGCGAATCCGCAGAAGGCGCGACATCATCCGCGTTCTTTGCACACCTCAAAGGCCACGGAAAAAACCTGCGTGCCGATGGCGAGGTGTGGACCGAAACCCGCCTCAGCCCCGGCCGGGCATTCGACCTGGCCTTGGCCACTCGCAGCGCTTCGGGCATCACCGCGTTGACCGCTGTGCTGCACGCCGCGCACGTGGCGCGGGAAAGCGATGACCCCGCGTGCTGCCCCTCCGCAGCGGTGATTGAAGGGCTGTTCCATGCCTGCCAGATGCTGTCGCTGCAGGTGGAGCGCAGCCTGGTGCCGTGAAGGTGGGGACGCCGTTCCTGTCCCGTTGACACCCGGTTCCCTATAGTGGCCCCGGAACCCTGCTATGGAATGGCCATGCACGTGATGTCCCCCGGCCGCTGCCTGGCACTGGCACTTGCTGTCGCAGTAAGTGCCAGTGCATGCGCACGGCCGCCGTCCAACGAACACGAAAGGAATCCTGCCATGTCGGGCGCAACCCAGACCGGCCGTACCCTCAATGGGCATACCTACACCGACGCACCGGTGGATGTGAAACTCGGTCCGACGACGTTCCGGTTCCCCGCCAATTATCTGGACAGCCAGATCGCGCCCTGGCCGGGCGAGGGCGTTACCCTGGTGATTGAATGGCCGGATATGAAGCCGACGGCGCCAGGCGCGCGGGCCGATCCCCGGACCAATGATTTCCGTAAGGAGATTTCGGTCAGGATCAACTACGTTGACCGTGTTCCCGTTGAGGGGTTGCTGGAACGCTATGCGTCCAATGAATCGATTACCGAGGCTGGTTCGTTGGAACGGGAAGACCCCCGGGAGCGGCATGACGACGTAACCGAAGCCTCACGCCGCCTTTGCAACTCCGCGTGCGGCCATTGCTAAGTTCGCTTGCAACCCATTCAAGGAATTCAGCAATGACCCGGACGTCCCCACTTGTCCTGCTCGGCCTCTGCCTTTCCCCGGCGCTGGCCTTCGCCCAATCCGACCGCCAGGTGGCCGAAGACATGGTCACTCGTGCCGCCAACGTCTGCCCCGGGCACAGCACCGAGCGCACTGCGCCTACCGTGAAGAAGGTGCCGGTGGGCGCGCTGCGGGTGATGCTCGAGCGGGGTCTGGTGATGTGCCCGGACCGCCGGTTGGATGCTTCTGCGCCGGCGGTGTTCTACGGGCGTGTGGGTGTGTTCGGGTGGAACCCGGAAGTGCCGGCGGCAGCGACGGTCGTCGTGGCGAAGATCGACCAGATGACCCGCAAGGATGAGTACCCGGTGGAGACGCTGGTGTGGGATGCGAAGGGGACGGCGTTGACCCAGCAGACCGTGCCGGCGTTCGAACCGCGGCCGGGTGCGGCGGTGTTGTACAAGGTGCGTTGATTTGGCCGGATTGGTAAATGCCCACCTTGGTGGGCGCCTCGGCTTTCGCGCGCGGTGACGGAGCCGTGCCCACCAAGGTGGGCACCTACCAGAGCGCTATGAGGTGGGCGGCCGACAGCGGTGGCGCGATGGAGGAAGTGCGTTCCGCTGCGGAGCGCAGGTTCAGATCCGCAGCGTAAGCACCGTGCCGGCGCCATCGGAGCTGGTGACGCTCAGCGTGCCGCCGTGGGCCTTGGCGATCTGCGAGGCGATGTAGAGACCCAGCCCGAGGCCGGCATCCAGGCGCCGCTCCTGCGGTCGCGCAAACGGCTCGAACATCTGTGCCAGCTGCGCTGTAGGAATGACGCCCTGGTTGGCGACGCTGATCTCGATGCCGGCGCCGTCGCTGCGCCCATGCACCCGGATCGGCTGGTCCGGCGTGCCGTGCACGGCGGCGTTGATGACCAGGTTGGCCAGCAGCTGGCACAGCCGTGCGGCGTCGCACATGAAGGTCAGTGGCAACTGCAGGTCCACCTCGCAGACGCGCTTTGGATACGGGCGCATGGCCTCGCGGCAGGCCATGGCGAGGATGCCGGACAGGTCCGACCACGGTTCCAGCTTCAGCGCAATGCCGGTGCCGAGGCGGCCCCGCGCGAAATCCAGGGTGACATCGATCAGCTCGGCGATGCGGTCGGCACTGTCGTTGATATGGCCCAGCACCTTCTGCTGCGAATCGGTCAGTGCACCCAGGCCCAGCAGGTCGACGCCGGCACGGATGGCCTGCACGGGGTTGCGCAGGTCGTGCGCCAGCACGCCGATGAATTCCTCGCGCTGCTTGGCCACCCGCTGCAGCTCGGCATTGGACTGCTCGAACTCGATCAGCTGCCGACCGACCGATTCTCCCTGCGCCTTCAGGCCATCGATGGTGCGGCTGTCGGCATCGTGGCTGAGGATGGCATCGATCTGCGCCGCCACCAGCTTCGCCAATGAGTTCAGCGACTGCACGCGTTCCTCGTCCACCGGGCGGGGCTCAGGGTCCAGCGTGCAGAGCGTGCCGAAAATGGAGCCGTCGTTCAGCACCAGCGGCACCGAGAGGAAGCTGCGGAAACCATACATGCCCGGGATGGGGCTGCACTGGTAGTCCGGATGGCTTACTGCATCGGCAAACCATACCGGCATGCGCGATGCGCGCACTTCCTTGCAGAAGGTACGGTTGACGTCGAGCAGCATGCCGCTGGAAATACCGAGGCCCGCGCTGTCGATGCTCTGGATCGAGCGCGCGGAGGTGTCGGTCACTTCAGCCACCAGCGCCACGCGCATGCCGGTCAACGCGCATGCCAGGTCCAGCGAGGGCCGGAAATCAATTCGAGTAGGCATGGGGGATCCGGACAGACTGCAGTGTGTATGTAGAGTCGAGCTTGCTCGACTGGCTTGCGCGCACGGCCATTGTAGTCGAGCAAGCTCGACTCTACGTTCAATGCAGTCGAGCAAGCTCGACTCTACGCGCCGGGAACCACCGCTCCGAATCGTTCGCTGAACGCTTCAGCCGTCATCGGCCGGGCCAACACGAAGCCTTGGATTTCATCGCAGCCCAGTGCCTGCAGCCGTGCGACCTGCTCGGCACTCTCCACGCCTTCGGCCACTGCTGCATATCCCAACCGCTGCGCCAGGCCGATGATCGCTTCCACCTTCAGCGCGGCACGCGGGTCCACGCACAACCGGTCGATCACCGTCTTGTCCAGCTTGAGCGTGCTGATCGGCAGCTCGGTGAGGTAGCCGAAGTTGCTGTAGCCGCTGCCGAAATCATCCACGGCGATGCGCAGCCCCGCGGCCGCCATCTGCCGCAGCTGCTGGCCGGCGGGAGAGTCCACGCGCAGCCACTGGCTCTCGGTGATCTCCACTTCGATATCCGCGCAGGAAAGCCCTTTCTGTTCGATCGCGCGGATCAGCCGCAGCGCCGCGTCTTCCTCGGCCATGTCGCGGGCCGAGTAGTTGATCGACAGCGTCAGGCCAATGCCCGCTGCGCGCCAGGCCGCACACTGGTCCAGCGCCTGGTCGATCACCCAGCGGGTGATGCCCTGCATGACCGCCGTACGTTCGAACACCGGGATGAACTCGGCCGGGCTGACCGCGCCCAGCTGCGGGTGGTCCCAGCGGATCAGCACCTCGGCCGCCACCGGCGTCAGGTCCGAGGCGCGGAAACGCGGCTGGTAGACCAGGTGGAACTGCTTTTCCTGCAGTGCTTCGCGTGCATCGGTGGCGAGTCGATAGCCCCGCCGCGTGCGCGCATCGCGGGTCTCCGAATACCAGCGGAACACCGAGCGGCTGTTGATGGCGGCGTTCAGCCCCACCAGCATGCGGCGGATGGCCTCGTCGGCGTTGTGCTGGCCCAGGGTGATGCCGCATATCCCTGCGTGGAACGAAGGCGCCATCGGCACCTGCGCGGCCATCATCGGTCGGGTCAGTCGTTCCTGCAGTTCGCCGACCAGATCTTCGACCGCCTTGGACGACGACAGCTCCACCACGAACGCAAACCGCGCCACGCCCACGTGGTAGACCTCGGCCATGCCGTCGAGCGCCACGCACAGGCGCACGCCGATACGACGGATCAAGGTTTCCAGCGGTGCCATGCCCAGCACCTGGCCGGCCTCGGTGGCGGTGGTCGCATCGAAGACATCGATCAACACCGCATGCAGGAAGGTGTCCGGTTCGCGCTCGGCGTGGGCGGCGAAGTCCAGGGCGAACTGATGCCGGTCGGGCAGGCCGCTGACGGGATCGCGGCGGCCCGTCAGGGCACGCAGCTCCAGTTCGTTCATCGCGGCGCTGGCCAGGGTCTGCAGCTGCCGACGCTCCGCTTCGGACAGCTGCCGGGGAGCGTCGTCCATGATGCAGAACGCACCGATGGCCACGCCGTTGCGCGCAACCAGTGGCGCACCTGCATAGAAGCGAAGCTGCGCTGGACCGGTCACCAGCGGATTGCTGGCGTGGCGTGGGTGCGCGCGAAGATCATCGATCACCAGCGTATCGGCGGAACCAATCGTCGAGGCGCAGATTGAATCGCGGATATGGGTCTGGGTGGTGGCCAGCCCCTTGCGCGAGACCAGCCGCTGGCGATCGACTTCCAGCAGCGAAACGAACGCAACGGGCACGTTGAAGGCGTGGGTGGCGAGCTCGGTAAGGTTGTCGAGGGCGGCACCGGAGACGGCGCCCAAGGCATTGAGTCCGGCCAGGGTGGAGAGGCGTTCTTGTTCGGGGGAGGGCATCAGGACCACATCAGAACGTACAGGGGGACTGCACAGGCGAAGCGACCGCCGCAGCGCAACCACCATGGCGCGCTGCTGCTATCGGGGGAAGGGGCGCAGGCTGCTGCGTTCTGAATGCTTCAGGCCTGCCGCGCGATGGTAGTGCGCGGCAGATGCGGGCGGTGTGAGCGCCCGCCATGGCCCATGCCCCTCAGGCCGCGCGCCTGAGGGCGGGGGTTGCCTGGGCCGAGACCCGGAACACGGCCGCCGCCTGGTCCAGGTCTGCCGCCTGTCCCGCCATCGCGCGGGCCGCCGCGCTGGCTTCCTCGACCAGTGCGGCGTTCTGCTGGGTGGCCTCGTCCATCTGCGCGATGGTCTGGTTGACCTGCTCGATGCCGGCCGCCTGCTCGACGCTGGCCTGGGCAATCTGCTGCACCAGATGCCCGGTCTGGCCCGCGGCGTCGGTCAACTGGCCGATGGCGGCCTCGGTCTGGCGGGCGATGCCGATGCCGGCCTCGACCCTGCCGGTGGATTCATCGATCAATGCCTTGATGTCCTTGGCCGAAGCCGCTGCGCGCTGTGCCAGCGTGCGCACCTCGCTGGCCACCACCGCAAAACCACGACCCTGCTCGCCGGCGCGCGCCGCTTCGACCGCTGCGTTGAGGGCGAGGATGTTGGTCTGGAACGCGATGCCGTCGATCAGGCTGACCATTTCGCCGATGCGCAGCGACGAGGCATTGATCTGCCCCATCACCCGCACCACGTCCTGCACCGCCTGGGCGGTCTGCTGCAGGGCTTCGCCGGCGCTGCGCGAGGCCGCATCGGCCTGCTGTGCGTGCTCGGCATTCTGGCGCACGGTAGAGGTCAGCTCCTCCATCGAGGCCGCAGTCTCTTCCAGGTTCGCGGCCTGGCTTTCGGTGCGTCGTGACAGGTCGGCGTTGCCCGCGGCAATCTCATCGGACGCGCTGGCGATCGAGCCGGAGGCTTCCTGGATGCGGCGGATGATGGCCGCCAGATTCTCAGCAGTCCGGTTGGTGTCGCGCTGCATGGTAGCGAACACACCCTGGAAGTCGCCCTCGATACGGCGGGTCAGATCCCCTTCGGCCATGGCACCAAGCACCTTGGACAACGCGCCGAGGCTGCCGTCAGCGGTGGCCATCAGGCGGTTGAGGTCTTCAATCATGCGGCGGAAATCGTGACGGTAGGCCGTGGCATCGCCACGCACGCTGAAATCGCCGGCCGCTGCCGCCGTCGCCAGACGCTGGATATCCTGATTGATCGCATGCAGGCTGGCCTTGGCGGCATCCATCGATTCGTGCAGGATCGCGCGGCTGCCCGGCAGGCGTCGTGCGTCCCGGCTCAGGTCACCCTGCGCGTACTGGTTCAGCACGTCGATGGCATCGACGATCGCATCCAGATGCTCGAACACCATCGTGTTCATGCCCTGCGCCAGTTCGCCGTAGACGCCGGGGAAATCCACCGGCATGCGGTGGCTGATGTCCTCGGCGGCATGCTTGCCGATCATCAGCTGGGTCTGCTGCGAGAAGCGTTGCAGCAGGCCGACCATGCTGTCCGTGGCCCGCAGCATCTGGCCCACTTCATCGGGGTTGTCATCCTGGTGACGGACGCTGAGGTCGCCGCGGGTGACCGCATTGATCGACGCCTGCACCTGGGCCAGCGGGCGGGTCAGGCTACGCGAGATCAACCACGCCGCGATGATGCCCAGGCCCAGGCTGAGGACGCCGAACAGGCTGAGCAGTGCCGTGGTCCTGGCTGCCAGCGCCTGCATGTCCCGGGCGGCTTCTTCCACCAGTTTCTGCTGCAGATCGGCGAACTCGGCGAGCGCCGCGTTCCAGTCGGCAGCCGCGGGGCCAGCGCGGGTCAGCAGCTCGGTGCTGGCGGCATCGAAGTCGCCGGCCTGCATCGCTGCATCCAGGTCGCGGTTGAGTGCGACGGTGGCCTGCTGCTTCTGCGCGACCTTGCCGCGCATCGATTCGGCGAGCGGGCTGGTGGCCGGGCGCTCGGTGAAGTGGGCCCAGATCTGGTCATAGCGCGCGGACATCGCGTGCGCCTTCGCCAGATCGGCCTTCAGACCCTGCCCGCGCTTGATCAGCATGTCGCGGCGCAGCAGCAGCAGCTCCTTGTTGATGATGAGCATGTCGTACAGCTCGCCCATGCGGGTCACGCGCACGTTCACCGCGTTGTCGAACTGTTGGCGCTGCTGGTAGTTGCTGTGCAGGGCGATCGCAAGAATGGTGGCGATCAGAAGAAGCAGGATGGAAAAGCCCGCAGTGAGGCGGGTGCCAACCTTGAAGCGGCGCAGCGTGTACATTTTGTGAAGTCCGGTAGTCGTTGTAGGCCCGACTGCCGGGCGTGTCTGCACAGGAGACAGTCCCGGCAAGCAGTACAACGGTAGCGGCGGCGCAGGCTGAAGCTTTAGCGCCACGGTTCGGATTTTTTCTGGAAGCGCCTGCGGATCAGGCGATGCAAAGCACGAAGACCGCTGACAGCGCGAGCATCAGCACGAACACCCGCCGACTCAGGGCCAGGCAGGCGAGGCCCGCGGCCAATGCCCAGGCGCCCAGCAGGACGCAGGCCAGCAGCCACAGGCCCATGCCCATCAGCGAGCCGGACACCACGCCGGACAGCGCCAGTGCCTTGAACAGGCCCACGCCCAGCACGCTGCCGAGCATTCCTGCCTGCAGGGCGACGGCATCATGGCGGGCAGGGGCAGGGCGGTGACGCATGGGCTGCACTGTGCAGCAAGGCACATCCACGCCATGTGTTTTTTGCGGTTCAGCGGGAGCGCGACGAAGGGGTCAGGGAAGGGGTCGGATCCCTTTCCAGCGGAAAGGGCTCTGACCCCGGATCTCCAATCAGGCGCGGGGGTCAGAGCCCTTGCCTTTGGCAAGGGATCCGACCCCGGGCCCATCACTCACGCATCGTCATCCAGCGCATCGCCATCCCAATCGGGCAGCGCATCGTCGGCACCCGCAGCGTCGGGGTCCACCGGCTCCAGCAGGGTGTAGTCATCGCGATGCGGGTTGCGGATGCCCAGGCCGACATACGCAGCCTCGAGCGCCGCGGTATGCGCGTGCCGTCGCAGCTGCGCCGGGGTGGTCAGCTCGCCCCTCAGCCAAGCCGCGGCAGCCGCGGGCTCCACAAACACCGGCCCATCGGCAGACAGCGGGGCCGGGATCGCCGGATTGCCATCGGTCAGGATCGAGAATGTGTCGCGCATGTCGCCGGCCTCGTCCTGCCAGTGCTCCCATAAGCCGGCCGCCAGCAGCGCCACCCCATCCTGTCGCTGGACGAACATCGGCCACTGTGGTCGTCGCTGCCGGTCCCATTTGAAATAGCCCGTCATCGGCACGATGCAGCGACGCTTGCTCCAGGCATCGGCAAAGATGCGGCTGCGCGGGGCGCGTTCCAGCCGGGCAGTCACCGTGGTGTAGGGCGTGGACGGCTGCTTCGACCAGCGCGGCACCAGGCCCCACTGCATCTCTGCAACGACCGTCGTGGCCTTCGTATCGGCGGCGCCCGCCGCCCAGACCCGGGCGTGGCCGTCCTTGCCGATGTTGTAGCGCGCATCCGCCGTTGCCAGTGCTGCCGACACGTCGCCGGGCAGGGCAGCAGCAAAGCTGTCCACGTCCACGAAGGCCTGCACGAAACGCCGCATGCCCGCTCCGTCGCCGCCTCAGCGCGGCGGATGTCCCTGCAGCAGGTCGCGTCCGCGCGGGGTCAGGTCGATGTCGCCGTCTTCCGCCTGCACGGCAAGGCCTGCCTTCACCGCCCAGGTGGCGGCGTCACTGTCCACGCGTTCCGCATCGGCAATGGCCTGCAGGATCCGGCGCTGTGCATCGGTCAGCGGCGCGTCCATGTTCATACACCCAACACGCGCGGCAGCTGCCAGTCGGACACGCGGGCATTGCTCACGGCCTGGTGGCAACCGCAGTCGTCACAACGGAAGAGGGTGCCGCCGGGCAGGTGCAGCAGGTTGCCTTCAGTAGACGAGGTCGTGGCGTCGCAGTGGTTGCAGGTCACCGTCAGCGACGTGATGCGTTCCACCCCGCCGGCCATGTTGAAGACGGCCTCGAAGGCGCGAATGGCGAAATGACCGGTGTCCGACATGGGGAAGGGGGTGCCAGGAAGAAGGTGTATTCATCGTCACACTTTCCCCTGTGACGGCACCGTCAGCCCGATGCGGCGGCGAGGTCAAATCCAGCCGCGTGGCAACAGCCCCTGCCACCGGCAAGGGCTGCGTGCAGGACCTCAAGCGGCCTTGCGGCGGCGGTCGACCAGCATCGACACGCCCCACAGCAGCAGGCCGCCGATGGCGGTGGCGGCACCGACATAACCGGTGGTGGCCGGGCTGAAGCCGGCGCTGATGGCCATGCCGCCCAGCCACGGACCCAGCGCGTTGGCGGTATTGAACGCCGCGTGGTTGGAGGCGGCGGCCAGCGTCTGCGCCTCGCCGGCCACGTCCATCAGGCGGGTCTGCAGCACGGCGGCCAGCGCACCCATGGTGCCCACGGTGATGATCATCGGGCCGATGGTCCACACCGACTGCGCGGCCAGCGGGTACAGCAGCAGCATCACGATGGACCACACCAGCACGACGGCGGCGGCGTTGAAGTGGAACTTGTCCACCAGCCAGCCGCCGGCGATGTTGCCGATGATCGCGCCGATGCCGAACACGCCCACGGCCAGCGGCATCCACGATTCGGCCACGCCGGTCACCTGCACCAGGGTCGGCGCGAGGTAGGTGAAGACACAGAACATGCCGGCAAAGCCGACCGCGCCGATGCCTAGCGCCAGCCACACCTGGGTGGTGTTGAACGCGCGCAGCTCACGCATCGGCGAGGTACGCACCTCGTCCGGATCGGGCAGCAGGAAGCGGGCGATCATCACCACCGTGGCGATGGCCAGCACGCTGACCAGGGCGAAGGCGGTGCGCCAGCTCAGCTGCTGGCCCAGCCAGGTGGTCAGCGGGTTGCCGATCAGGATCGCGATGGACAGGCCCAGCAGCACCCGTGACATCGCCTGGCCACGCTGGCCGGCCGGGCTGATGGCCGCGGCCACCAGCATCGCCACGCCGAAGTAGGCACCATGCGGCAGGCCGGCGACGAAGCGGGCGATCAGCATGGTGCCGTAGTTGGGGGCCAGGGCGCTGGCCAGGTTGCCCACCGCGTAGAAGCCCATCAGCGCCAGCAGCAGCTTGCGGCGCGGGAACGAGGCGCCGATGAAGGCGAGGATCGGCGCGCCGACCACCACGCCGATGGCGTAGGCACTGATCAGGTGGCCGACCTGGGTCTCGCTGATCGACAGGCCGCGGCTGATCTCCAGCATCAGGCCCATGCTGGCGAATTCACTGGTGCCGATGGCAAAGCCACCCAGCGACAGGGCAAGGATGATCCAGGTGCGCTGACGCGGCGTCAGCGCACCTGGAT
>NZ_JACVTV010000098.1:0-17812 GCF_016624625.1 Stenotrophomonas sp. S41
GCGACCGAGCTTACATGGACGTACTTGCAGCGTCCCCCTCAACCGGACCCAACCCGCCAACCCACGGATAGCCCGCTGTTGCTGTTGCTTCGGCTTCGGCTTCGGCTTCGGCTTCGGCTTCGGCTTCGGCTTCGGCAGGTGCAGGGCGCAGCCCTGCCAGCCCCCCCCCTTATACTTCCCGCCGTGAGTACCTTTCCCACTCTGGTAGCGCTGGAAACCCCGCTGCTCGTCGCCTACAGCGGCGGCCTGGACTCGACCGTGCTGCTGCACTGGCTGCAACGCTGCGCCCACGCCAGCGGCACGCCACTGCGCGCCGTGCACGTGCACCACGGCCTGCAGGCCAGCGCCGATGCCTGGGTGCAGCACTGCCAGCAGCAATGCGATGCGTTGGGCATCGAAATCGCCGTGCATCGCGTGCAGGTCGATACCGCTGCCGGCCTCGGCCTGGAAGCAGCGGCACGTCAGGCGCGACGCGCGGCCTTCGCCGCTGAACTGCGCGACGGCGAATCGCTGGCACTGGCCCAGCACCAGGATGACCAGGCCGAAACGTTTTTACTGCGTGCACTGCGCAGCTCCGGCATCGATGGCCTGGCGGCGATGGCCGTCGACAGCACCCTGCACGACCATCGCCTGTGGCGGCCGCTGCTGCACACCGCACGCGACGCGCTGCGCGACTACGCGCAGACGCATGCCCTGCGCTGGATCGAAGACCCCAGCAACGCACGCGACGATGCCGACCGCAACTTCCTGCGCCTGCACGTGATGCCGCTGCTGCGCCAGCGCTGGCCGCACGCGGCCGCGGCACTGGCCGGCAGCGCCGACCACTGCGCGCAGACCCGCGCGTTGCTGGACGAGGAAGATGCCGAACTGATCGCCCATCTCGAAGTGGCGCCCCGCGTGCTGTCGCTGGAACTGCTGCGTCAGGTGTCGCCCGCGCGCGGTGCACGCGTGCTGCGTGCCTGGGTGCGCGCGCATGGCGCCGCACCGCTGCCGGCCACGGTGCTGCGGCAACTGCAGCAGGAACTGCTGGAAGCATCCAGCGATCGCCAGGCGCAGGTGCGCTGGCAGGATCACGCCATCCAGCAATGGCGTGGCCACGCCTACCTGCTTCCGGCACACCTGCCCGCCCTGCCCGCGGACTGGCAGGCCGCGTGGGATGGCCGTGCGCCGCTGCCGCTGCCCGATGGCGGACAGCTGCGCCTGCTCGGTGGCGCAGCCTTCGACCGGCCCCTGCAGGTGCGTGCGCGGCAGGGTGGCGAACGCATCGCGCTGCCCGGGCGCACCCATTCACACGCGTTGAAGGACTGCCTGCAGCGCGAGCACCTGGCGCCATGGCGGCGTGCGCAGCTGCCGCTGCTGTTCGACGGCGGGCAGCTGCTGGCGGCCGCGGACGTGGTCGTTTCCGCGTCGCTGCAGGCCTGGCTGCAGGACCACGATGCGCAGTTGCAGTGGCGACCGGGCGGCTGGTGAATTGACCCCCGCGCGGCAGCCGTCCACACTTGTCGCATGGCCAAGAAGTCCCCCGAAAACGCCTCCCCCGTTGCCCAGTTCGAGCACTCGCTCGAATCGCTGGAACAACTGGTGGAGCAGATGGAAACCGGCGAGCTGAGCCTGGAAGCTTCGCTCAGTGCTTACGAACGTGGCGTCGGTCTGTACCGCCAGTGCCAGCAGGCGCTGGAGCAGGCCGAACTGCGCGTGCGCCTGCTCAGCGATCCCGCCCAGCCCGAAACCGCAGAACCCTTCGACCCGCCCAGCCATGACGGCTGAAGCGCAGTTCGCCCGCTGGCGCGACCGTATCGAAAGCCAGCTCGACGCCGCCCTGCCCTCGCCAGCCGATGCGCCGCAACGCCTGCACCAGGCAATGCGCTATTCGGTGCTGGGCGGTGGCAAGCGCATGCGCCCGCTGCTGGTGTATGCCAGCGGCCAGCTGTTCGGCGCGCCGCTGGACCAGCTCGATGCCGCCGCCATGGCGGTGGAGATGATCCACGCCTATTCGCTGGTGCATGACGACCTGCCGGCGATGGACGACGACGCCCTGCGCCGCGGCAAGCCCACCACCCATATCGCCTACGACGAGGCCACTGCGATCCTCGCCGGCGATGCCCTGCAGACCCGTGCGTTCGGCCTGCTGGCCGATGCGCCGCTGCCGGCCGCCCTGCGCGTGGCCTGCCTGCAGACCCTGGCCCACGCCTCCGGTGCATCCGGCATGTGCGGCGGCCAGGCGCTGGATATCGATGCCACCGGCCAGCAGCAGTCGCTGGCCGCACTCACCCGCATGCACGCGCTGAAGACCGGCGCATTGATCCGCGCCGCGGTGCGCATGGGTGCGCTGTGTGGCCACGCCCCCGAGGCACGGCTGGCCCAGCTGGATGACTTCGCCGATGCGCTCGGCCTGGCCTTCCAGGTGCGCGATGACATCCTCGATGTCGAAGCCAGTTCCGAGCAGCTGGGCAAGACCGCCGGCAAGGACCAGGCGCAGGACAAGAGCACCTTCCCGGCTCTGCTGGGCATGGACGGTGCCAAGGCGCACCTGCGTGAACTGGCAGCGCGCATGCAGTCGGTGCTGGCCGGCCATGGCGAAGAGGCCGACGCACTGCGTGCGCTGGCGACGCTGGCGGTGGAACGCGATCACTGAGCGAATGCGCTGACGCAGCCGCGCGTCGCGCTCGCCGGGCATGGCCCGGCGCTACCGTACGCGCCCCAAATGGAAACGCCCGGCATTGCCGGGCGCTTCTTTCTGCGTCGTTGATCGTTGCCGCTTATTTGATCAGGCGCAGGGTGAACGGGTAACGGTAGGTTTCGCCGTTGTTGGACTTCACTGCAGCGATGATGCACAGGACCAGGTTGGCCACGTACACGATCGGCATCAGGATGGCGCCGATGATGACGAAGCTGAGGATCACGCAGACCAGCACCGCGATGGCGACGGTGATCTGGAAGTTCAGCGCTTCCTTGGACTGGTCGGTGACGAAGCCCTTGCCGGCGTCATCCTTGTTGATGAGCCAGATGATCAGGGCACCGATGAAACCGGTGAAGATGCCCAGCAGGTGCGCTGCCAGCGCCATGGTGCGCTGGTCGCTCGGCACGCTCGAGGCGGCCGGCACGTTTTCGAAATCGCTCACGACAAAACTCCTTGTTTTTGGGTGGTCTTGACCGCCCGGCAGCACGCCGGTCGCGTCAGGCGCGCATAGCTTACGCCATCAATGGCATCAATCATTACCGGCGACGGTCATCCGCCCGACCAGGATCGAGCCGGTGCGGATGTGCGAGCGCGGGTCGACGTCGCTGCCGACCGCTTCGATGGCGGCAAACATCTCCCGCAGGTTGCCGGCGATGGTGATGCCGTCGACCGGGTACTGGATCTCGCCGTTCTCGACCTTGAAGCCGCCGGCGCCCCGCGAATAATCGCCGGTCACCCCGTTCACGCCCTGCCCCATCAGCTCGGTCACCAGCAGGCCCTGGCCCATCTGCCGGGCGATGTCCTGCAGCGAACCGGCGTTGGCCGCCAGCTGCAGGTTGTGCACGCCGCCGGCATTGGCGGTGGTCTGCAGGCCCAGCTTGCGCGCCGAATAGCTGCCCAGCACGTAGCGCTGCAGCACGCCGTCGCGGACCAGGGCCGAGGCCCGGGTTACCACGCCGTCGCCGTCGAAGGCCGCCGAGCGCAGGCCGCGGCGCAGGTGCGGCAGCTCCTCGATCTGCATCCAGTCCGGGAACAGCTGCTGGCCGACGCTGTCCAGCAGGAAGCTGGCCTGGCGGTACAGGGCACCGCCGGACACCGCCGACAGCAGATGGCCGACCAGGCTGCGCGCCACTTCCGGGGCGAACAGCACCGGCATGCTGCCGGTCGGCAACGAACGCGGCTGCAGGCGGGAAACGGTGCGCTCGGCGGCGCGGCGGCCCACGTGGTCGGCCGCCTCCAGGTCCTCGCGGGCCAGGCCGCCGGTGTACCAGCCGTCGCGCTGCATGCCATCGCCGCTGCCGGCGATCAGGGCGCAGCCCACCGAATGGTGGGTGCCGCGCTCACGGCCGATGAAGCCGTGCGAATTGGCGTAGACCGAGACGCTCTGCATGCTCGACACCGAGGCGCCGTCGGAATTGCTGATCTGCGGGTCGGCCTCGCGGCCGGCCGCTTCGCAGGCCAGGGCCAGGTCCACCGCCTCGTCGGCCTGCAGCGCCCAGGGGTGCCAGCTGTCCAGGTCGGGGAAGTCGCGGGCCATCAGCGCCGCGTCGGCCAGGCCGGCAGCCGGGTCGTCCTCGGTGTGGCGGGCGATCGCGCAGGCCTGCTCGACGGTGGCCGCCAGGCTCGCCTCGTTCAGGTCGGCAGTGCTGGCGCTGCCCTTGCGCTGGCCGAAGTAGACGGTCACGGCGATGCCGCGGTCGCGGGTGGACTGCACGGTCTCGACCTCGCCGAGACGGACGTTCACTTCCATCCCGCGGTCTTCGCTGCAGCTCACTTCGGCCTGGCTGGCGCCCAGCGCGCGGGCGCGCTCCAGCAGCTGCTGGGAAAGGTCGGCCAAGCGTTCCAGACGGGCCGGGCTGTCGTCGCCGACGGCCACTTCAGGGGCGATCACGTTCAATGCTTTATCCTGTGCGGGTTGGGCCCGGCATCACGCCGGGCGACTTTTTTTGAAATCAGGTATGGACGATGCGCGGACGCGACGAAGAAACCGGTGAATTCCACGACAAGAGCCGCAGCCAGAACCGGCGCGACGCGCTCGATGTCCTGGCCTTGGGCGAGAAGCTGGTGTCGCTGACCCCGGCCCAGCTGGCGCGCCTGCCGGTGCCGGAAGACCTGCTGCCGCATATCGCCGAGTGCAAGCGGATCACCGCCCACATCGCCCACAAGCGCCAGCTGGCGTTCCTGGCCAAGCACATGCGCCGCGAGGAAGACGCCACGCTGGACGCGATCCGCGATGCGTTGGACGCCAACAGCGAAACCGGCCGCCGCGAAGTGGCGATGATGCACCGCGCCGAGGACTGGCGCGAGCGCCTGCTGGCCGACGGCGACAAGGCGCTGGGTGCCCTTCTCGACGAGTACCCGCAGGCCGACCGCCAGCAGCTGCGTACGCTGGTGCGCAACGCCCAGGCCGAAAAGGCCAAGAACAAGCCGCCGCGCGCCTACCGCGAGATCTTCCAGGTGCTGCGCACGCTGATGCTGCCGGCGGCGCTGGGCCTGAAGGCCGCGGCCGATGAGGCCGACGACGTCGAGACCGACGAAGCCGACGAGGACTGAGTCCCCGCCGGCCCGGGCGGTGGCGCTGGCCATCGCCCGGCTCAGGCCTGGGTACCGCCGACGGTGATGCCTTCGATCAGCAGCGAGGGCTGGCCCACGCCCACCGGCACGCTCTGGCCATCCTTGCCGCAGATGCCGACGCCCTCGTCCAGGGCCAGGTCGTTGCCGACCATGCGCACCTTCTGCATGGTTTCCGGGCCGTTGCCGATCAGGGTCGCGCCCTTCACCGGTGCGGTGATCCGGCCATCCTCGATCAGGTAGGCCTCGGTGGCCGAGAACACGTACTTGCCGCTGGTGATGTCGACCTGGCCACCACCGAAGTTGACCGCATACAGGCCCTTCTTCACCGAGCGGATCATTTCCTGCGGATCGTGCTCGCCGGCACGCATGTAGGTGTTGGTCATGCGCGGCATGGTCAGGTGCGCGAACGACTCGCGACGGCCGTTGCCGGTCGGCGCCACGCCCATCAGGCGCGCATTGAGGCTGTCCTGCATGTAGCCGACCAGGATGCCGTCCTCGATCAGCGTGGTGCACTGGCTCGGGTGGCCCTCGTCATCAATGTTGAGCGAGCCGCGGCGCCCGTCCAGGGTGCCGTCATCGACGATGGTCACGCCCGGGGCGGCCACGCGTTCGCCGATGCGGCCGGCGTAGACACTGGTGCCCTTGCGGTTGAAGTCACCTTCCAGGCCGTGGCCCACGGCTTCATGCAGCAGCACGCCGGGCCAGCCCGGGCCGAGCACCACCGGCATCACGCCGGCCGGGGCCGGTACGGCTTCGAGGTTCACCAGCGCCTGGCGCAGGGCCTCGCGGGCGAAGGCTTCGGGGCGGCCATCGGCGAACAGTTCGGCATAGCCATAGCGGCCACCGCCGCCGGCATAGCCCGATTCACGGCGGCCGTTCTGCTCGACGATCACCTGCACGTTCAGCCGCACCAGCGGGCGCACGTCGGCACCCAGCACGCCGTCGGTGCGGGCCACCAGCACGGTGTCGACGCCACCGGACAGGCTCACCATCACCTGCTTCACCCGCGGGTCGGCGGCACGCAGATAGCCGTCCAGGCGCTTGAGCACCTCGACCTTGGCCTCGTTGCCCAGGCTGTCGATCGGGTCCAGGGTCGGGTACAGCGCGCGCGCATTGCCGCGCAGCAGCGAACGCCCGGCCTGGGCGCCGCCTTCGCGCGAGATCGCGCGGGCCGACTGCGCGGCGGTCAGCAGCGCGTCGGCATGGATGTCATCGGAATAGGCGAAGCCGGTCTTCTCGCCGGCGATGGCGCGCACGCCCACGCCCTGCTCGATGGAGTGGGCGCCATCCTTGACGATGCCGTCTTCCACGCTCCAGCTTTCACGCCGGGCATGCTGGAAATACAGGTCGCCGAAGTCCACGCCGGGGCCGAGCAGCTGGCCGAAGGTGCGCTCCAGGCCGGCGGTATCCAGGCCGCCGGGGCGCAGCAGGCGGTCCTGGGCAAGCGTCAGTGCGTTATCAGTCATGGTCTCGATCTGGGGGTCTGGAGGCGGCCAGGCAAGGCCGCCGGATGAACAGGGGCCGCGACGCTCAACGCGGGCGCGGCTGGTCGGTGACGGTCGGCGGCACGGACGGAGCCGGTGCAGGCGCGCGCGGCGGGGCCGGGGTCCGGTCACGGCTGCGCTCGATCACCTCCACCTTCGGCTCCTTCCAGGGGCCGGTCACCCGGTAGGTACGGGCGCCGATCTCGCCGAGTGGCTTGGACAATACCGCATTGGTGGCCGCACCCAGCGCCGCGCCCACCGGCCCACCGGCCACCGCGCCGACCACGGTCAGCAGGTTGCCCGCGCGCGGGTTGACGTCGATGGTCTGGTCGAACTGCTGCTGGCGCAGGTCGGTCTGGCCACGGATGGTGATGTTGGCGGCCGGGCCTTCGATCAGCACCTTGTCGGTGCGCGCCATGCCGTCGGCGAACTGCATGCCGCCTTCGATGTGGTTGAAGGCGAAGCCCTTGGAGAAGAAATCGCGGAAATCGAACATCAGGCGACGCGGCAGCTGGGCCACGCTGAGCAGGCCGAGCACGCGGCCCGCGCCGGGATCCAGTTCCAGCAGCTGGCCGTTGCGCGCATCGATGTCGAGCGTGCCCTGCAGGTTGCCCAGCTGGAAATCCGACGGCCCGCCCGCCCAGGCCGCCTGCAGCTGCGCCTGGCCGGAACCACCGCGCAGCTGGCCGGCGTAGTCCAGGTTCTGCATCAGCCCGCCCAGATCTTCACTGCGCACCTTCGCGGTCAGTTCGGTGCGCGCGCCGGCGCCCTTGCCCAGCCAGCGGCCGGTGATGTCGATCTCCTGCTCCGGGGCGCGGAAGCGCAGCTCGTCCACGCTCAGCCCGTTGCCCAGCGGGCGCGTGCGCAGCACCGCCTGGCCCAGCATCACCTTGCCGAATTTCAGGTCGGCGATGTCCAGGGCGAACGGCGGCAGCTTGGCCGGATCCATGTCATCGGCACCGGTCTGCGGACGCGACGCCGCCACTGCGGTGTCAGCCCCCGGCGCGGCCGGCGGCGCCTGCCAGTGCACGCGGTCGAGCTGGCCGCTGATGGTGCCGCCATCGGCATTGGGCACGCTCAGGTGGCCGGCCAGCGAAGGGCCGTCCAGGCGCACGTCCAGCGCCTGCGCGCCCGGCCGCAGCTGCAGCCGCGTCTGTTCGAAGATGCCGCCGATCAGCATCAGCCTGCCGACCTGCACGTCCACCGCGCGCAGCGGCATGGGGTCGCCATCGCCACCGGCGCCACGGGCCAGGCCGATCCACTCCAGCGCATCCAGGGTCGGGCTGCGGCCGTTGATGGCCAGCCCGCTGGGCGGCGGGTCGCGGTCCACGCGGTCGCTGCCCATCGTGACCTGCACGCCGGTCTGGCTGTTGTGGGTGCGCGCGGCCAGGGCCAGGCGCTGGCCGAACGCTACGTCGATGCGGCCATCGCCCATCGGCAGCTGTGCCGACACGGTGGTCGCCAGCGCATCAGCGGCCGGCTTGTCCAGCGGCGCCGGCAGGTCCAGGCGGGTGCCGACCAGGTCCGAATGCAGGCGCAGCTCGCTGGGCGGGGCCGGCGCACCGGGCGCCACCTTGGGCAGGTTGACGGCGACGGTCCAGGCCGAGGTGCCCTCCAGATAGGGTTTCAGCCAGGCCATTTCCGGCGCACGGTCGATCAGCACCTTGGCATCCAGGTGTGCGGCCAGTTCCGATTCAAAGGCCAGCGCCGGATTGCGCACATAGCCACCGGCACGCAGGCTCAGGCGACCGTCCTGGCCGAGGTGGCGCACGGCCAGCTCCTCGGCGGCGAAGCCACCGCTGCCGTAGCGGGCCTGGCCCTGCATGGCGTCGAATTCCAGATCGAAGCGCTTGTCCACCAGCTTCACACCGGCCAGGTCCACCGTGCCCTGCAGGTGCCCGCCGCCTTCATCGTGGTGCAGCGGCTGCAGCAGGTCGAAGTGCACGTTGGCCGGGCCGCTGGCGACCAGGTTGTCGAGGGTGTCGCCGTAGTCCTTGTGCAGGCCACTCTGCCGCAGCATCGCCAACAGGCGCCCCGCCTCGCTCTGGCTGTCGGCACGCACGTACAGCGGCGCATGGCCGAAATCTTCGATGCCGGCCTCGAACTTCTGCACCGCCACGCCAGCGAGGTCACCGCGGCCCTGCATGTGGAAGCCCGGCCCGATGAAGGCGATATCGGCGTCGACCTGGCCCATCAGCGGCCAGTCGTGCTGGAAGCGGATGTCGCCGTTGCTGATGTGGCCGGTGGCCTCGAAGCGGCCATCGTTGTTGTCGAACGGCCAATCGTCGAGGTCGCCGCTGACCAGGCCGATGCCGCCGCGCACCTGGCCACCCACCAAGGCCGCATCCAGCCAGTCGGTGGCGCCCTTGCTCATCTTCGAATGGATCCAGAACCGCTTGGCGGCGGTCATCGGCACGTCGTCCAGCTTGGCCGCCAGCTGCAGCCACGGGCGCGTGCCGTCGCCCTGGAACCAGACGCCGCCACGCACGTCGGCCGCATAGTTGGTGCCTTCCACGCGCATCGCCGGGGTGCCGATGCGCCAGCCACCGGCTTCGTCACGCCAGCCGACGATCTGCCCGGCCAGGTGCAGGTCGTGGCGCTCGCCGAAACCGGTCGGCCAGTCGAACTGCAGCTCCTGCTGCGGCTTCAGCTGCAGGCTGAAGCCATCGGCATCGCCTTCGAAACGGCCGCCCAGGCCACGCACGCCGGGGGCATCGCCGACGCTGGCAAAGCCCAGCGCCTGCAGTTCGCCCTGCGCCCACAACGGGCCGTCGCGCTCGCCCTGCAGCTGCAGCGACTGCACGTCCAGCTGCGGCTTGGACAGGTACAGCCAGCGGCGCAGGCCCGGCTCCAGGCGGTCGCTCAGGGCCAGCGCGCGCAGCGCGGTACCCGCCTGCACCTGCCCGCTGCTGATCCGCAGCTGCCTGCCCACCTGTACCTGCAGGCCATCGAGCTGTTGTTCGTCCGGCCCGCTCTGCAGGCGCAGGCGCGGCACCTGCAGCGCCCAGCCATCGCCCTGGCGCTGCCAGCGCAGGCGCGCCTGCACGCGCTGCAGCTGCAGGCCCGGCGTGGTCAGTCCCTGCAGCGGCGCGCCGTCGACGCGGACCTCGCGCAGGTCCGAATCGGTGGTCAGGGCCACCGGCGCGAAATCGCGCAGGACCAGCCACAGGTTGAGTTCGCCCTTGCCTTCGCGCAGGCGCAGGCCGCCGGCCGCCAGCAACGGCGACCAGGCGTTGAAATCGACGGGATCCGCGCCCAGCCATGCCTGGCCGTTGCCGTGGCGGCGGTCCAGGTCCAGCACCGCGGTCAGCGGCAGCGCGTCGGTCTGTGCCCAGGCGCGCACGCCCACCCGCAGGCGGTCGCCATCCACGCGCAGGCGCAGGTCGATGCGCGGCAGCGTGGCATCCACGCCGAGGCCGGGCGCATGCACGCCGAGGCGGCCGCCGATCACCTGCAGTTCGCCCAGCCGGCGCAGCGCATCCAGCGGATCACCGCCGCTGCTGGACTGCGGCAGGCCACGTACCGACCAGCGGCCATCACTGCCCTGCTGCAGGTCCAGGGCCAGGCCGCGCAGGCGCAGCTCGGTCAGCGAACGGCCCGGCAGCAGGCCGCTGTACATCGACACCAGCACCTCGGCCTCGCCGATCGCCAGGCCCTGCCCCGCGCCGATGCGCAGGCCCTTGAGCTGCAGCAGCGGGCCGCGCCGGGTCCAGGCGGTGTCCAGTTGTTCAAAATGCACCGGTTGCCCGGCGCGCTCACTCAGCCACGCGGCGATCGCCTGGGGGTGACGCTCGGCCAGCGGCAGCAGCTGGCTGAGCGTACCCACCAGCAGCGCAAGCACGACCAGGCCGACCGCGCAGGCAGCAACGAAATGACGGCGGATCCTTCGCAGTCGCAGGCGCGGCGGCGCGCTCATCGGCCCCGACCGGCGCCCGGTCCGCGCGGCTCAGAGCAGAACGACATCGAACTGCTCCTGCAGGTACTGCTCATCGGCCTGGAAGCGGATGCTCTTGCCGAGGAATTCCTCCAGCTCGGCCACCGCCGCCGATTCCTCGTCGGTGATGCGCGCCACGACCTTGGTCGAGGCGATCACCAGCAGGCGCGCCGCCTCGAACTGGCGCACGGCGCGGGTGATCTCGCGGAAGATCTCGTAGGTCACCGTCTCGGTGGTCTTGATCGAGCCACGCCCGCTGCACTGCGGGCAGGTTTCGGACAGCTGCCGCTCCAGGCTTTCCACCGTGCGCTTGCGGGTCATCTCGACCAGGCCCAGCGGCGAGAAGTCGTACACCGTGGTCTTGGCGTGGTCGCGGGCCAGGGCTTTCTCAAGCGTGCGCAGCACCTGGCGGCGGTGCTCGGGATCATCCATGTCGATGAAATCGATGATGATGATGCCGCCGAGGTTGCGCAGCCGCAGCTGCCTGGCCACCGCCTGCGCGGCCTCCAGGTTGGTGCGGAACACGGTTTCTTCCAGGTTGCGCTGGCCGACGAACGAACCGGTGTTCACGTCGATGGTGGTCATCGCCTCGGTCTGGTCGATGACCAGGTAGCCACCGGACTTCAGCGGCACCTGCTTGTCCAGCGCGCGACCGATCTCGTCCTCGACGCCGAACATGTCGAAGATCGGCCGGTCACCCGAATACAGCTCCAGCTTCTCGGCCAGCACCGGCATGTACTTGGCCACGAAGGCCTGCAGCTGGGCGAAGGTCTCCTTCGAATCGACCTTCACCTTGTCCACGTCCTTGCGGATCAGGTCGCGCACCGAACGCAGCGGCAGGCTCAGGTCTTCATAGATGTTGCTGCACGAGGGCGCCTCGCGGCCGCGGCGCTCGACCACGTTCCAGACGCGCGACAGGTAGGCCACGTCCTCGGCGATGGCTTCGGCCGGCTGGCCTTCGGCATTGGTGCGCACGATGTAGCCGTAGCCGCCGTGCTGGGCCGACAGTTCGGTCACCAGCGCCTTCAGCCGTGCACGCTCGCCTTCATCCTCGATGCGCGCCGACACGCCCACCACCTTGGACTGCGGCAGCAGCACCATGTAGCGCGAGGGAATGCTGATCTGCGTGGTCAGGCGCGCGCCCTTGGTGCCGATCGGGTCCTTCACCACCTGCACCACGATGTCCTGGCCGTCGCGCAGCAGCTCGACGATGGGCACGCTGGACGGCGGCGGCAGGGTGGTGTTCTCGGTATCGGCGCTGGCCACCGGGGCCGGCCGGATCACGTCGTTGGCATGCAGGAACGCCGCGCGCTCCAGGCCGACCTCGACGAAGGCCGCCTGCATGCCGGGCATCACCCGCTGCACCTTGCCCTTGTAGATGTTGCCGACCACGCCGCGGCGCCAGCCGCGTTCGATGTGCAGCTCCTGCAGCATGCCGTTTTCGATCACCGCGACCCGGGTCTCGCGCGGGGTCACATTGACCAGGATTTCCTCAGACATCGGCAGCCTCCCTGGCGGCATCGGCAATGGGGGCCGGCACGCCGCAGCGCGCCAGCAGACGATCGGTATGAAGCAGCGGCAACCCCATCACGCCGGAGTAGCTGCCGGAAAGGTGTTCGATCCAGCGCTCGGCCCCGCCCTGGATGGCGTAGGCGCCGGCCTTGTCCAGCGGCTCGCCGGTGGCCACGTAGGCGGCGATGTCCGCCGCGCTGATCGGGGCGAAGGTGACCTCGGAGACGACCAGCTCGCTGTCCAGCCCGCCAGCGCCCACCACCACCACGGCGGTCATCACCTGGTGGGTGCGCCCGGCCAGCCGCGCCAGCATCGCCCGCGCGTCGGCCGCATCGGCCGGCTTGCCGAACACCTCGCCGTCCAGCACGACCTCGGTGTCCGAGCCCAGCACCCGCGCCTGCGGGTCCGTGGCCAGCACCGCGGCGAGGCCGGCGCGCGCCTTGTCGGCCGCGACGCGGCATACATAGGCTTCGGCACTTTCGGCAGCCGCACGCACCTCGGGCACCTCCAGGTCGAGGGCCTGGAAGGGGCGTCCGAGTCGGGCCAGCAGCTGGTTGCGTCGGGGGGAGCGGGAAGCAAGATAGAGCATCGGCACAGCATAACCTGAGGGCACTGCCTGAATCGTCGGCAACCCCGCCCGATGCGCGTCCAACCCCGAACGGACTCACAGCGCGTTCATCGCTACGACACCACCCTCACCGCCACAACAAGGAGATCCCATGCGCCGCACCGCCACCCCGCTGCTGCTTGCCCTGTCCCTCGCTCTTGGAGCCTCGATGACCGCCCACGCCGCCCCGTCGTCGCCGTCGATCGCCGCCCCGGCCGAAGGCACCCTGCTGAACATCTCGGCGAATGCCGAAGCCACCCGCGTGCCGGACGTGGCCACCCTGTCGGCCGGTGTCGTCACCCAGGCCGCAGACGGCAACAGCGCCATGCGCGAGAACGCCCAGCAGATGGACAAGGTGCTGGCCGCGATCAAGGCCGCCGGCATCGCCGAGCGCGACGTGCAGACCAGCGGCGTCAGCCTCAACCCGCAGTACCGCTACGCCGACAACGAGGCGCCGAAGATCACCGGCTACCAGGCCAGCAACACCGTCAGCCTGAAGGTGCGCGACATCGCCAAGCTGGGCAAGGTGCTCGACGCCCTGGCCGCGCAGGGCGCCAACCAGATCAACGGCCCGCAGTTCGAGATCGACCAGCCCGAGCCGGTCTATGACGAAGCCCGCCTGGCCGCGCTGAAGAAGGCCCAGGCCCGCGCCCAGACCTATGCGAAGTCGCTGGGCCTGCAGGTGCGCCGCATCGTCAGCATCTCCGAGAACAGCAATGGCGGCTTCCGCCCGATGCCGATGATGCGGGCCATGGCCGCCGGTGCGGCGATGGACAAGGCCACCCCGGTGGCGCCGGGTGAATCGACCGTGTCGGTGAACCTGGACGTGGTGTTCGAACTGGGGCGCTGACGGGTAGCGCGGGGCCATGCCCCGCGAGCGCAGCGGCGCGGCCTCTTCCGCCGGGCATGGCCCGGCGCTACCGGTTCATGAAGCCCAGCCCAACGGCGTCGCCCCTGCCTCTAGGCAGTGGCCGGGGGGCGGCGCTAATGATTGACTGCCAGCCGCGTGCGGCAACCCCGATGGCGGCCCTGGTGCGTTGAGGACTTCGTCACTGGCATGGAGGTGGACCATGGTTCGTACGTATCCCGTTGTACCGCTGCAGTTCGATCCCGCCCGCGTCGCCGCCTGGAGCGCGGCCATCGCCCTGCACCTGCTGGCCTTCCTGTTGCTGCTGATCCCGGCAACCTACCAGGCCATCACCGCCCTGCCCCGCGACACCACCGAGGTCAGGTTGATCCCCAAGGAGCAGCCAAAGCCGCCCGAGCCGTTGCCGGTGGAGCCGAAGCAGGAAGTCGCCAAGGTTGTGCCCAAGCCGCAGGCCGCGCCGACCGTGGTCCCGCCGCTGCCGGCCCCGACCGCAACGCTGGAAGAAGCCCAGGGCATCATCCTGCCCGCAGCCGAACCGGCCCCCGTGCAGGCAGCACCAAGCCTGGCGCCGTCCACGCCGATGGCCGGGGTGCAGCTGCAGTACCGCAGCGCGCCGCCGCCGGCCTATCCGGTCCCGGCGCTGCGCAACCACGAACAGGGCACCGTCCTGCTGCGGGTCGAGGTGGATACCAGCGGCAAGCCGGTGAACGTCAGCATCGAGCGCAGCAGCGGCTCGCGCAGCCTGGACCAGGCCGCCCGCCAGCAGGTGCTCCGCCAGTGGCGGTTCGTCCCGGCCGAGCGTGACGGTGTGGCCGTGCCGGCCATCGGCATGGTGCCGGTGCAGTTCTCCCTGCCCGACTGAAGCCCCCGGCGGTCCGGCGCCATGCCGGGCCGCCCCTTTTCCCCGTTTGTCCCCCGTCAAGAGCCGTTCGCGCCAAAACATTTCGCTTTGGTCGAAAGATCGTTACGAATTCAGTAAAACTTCACAGCTTCGTCACCTGCCAGAAACCTAGATTGACGCGTCCCGGTACACACCGGATGACGCCCTCAATGCTCGAGTTTTCCAGTCAGGAGAGAAGCTGTGAAACACCCGATCCAACGGCCCGCCAGCCGCCGCCAAAACCACCTGGCAACTTCCATCACCCATATCCTCGCTGGCGGCACTCTGCTGCTGGCCGGCGCCGCGGTCTCCTCCTCTGCCTTCGCACAGGAACAGGCCACCAACCTTGACCGCATCACGGTCACCGGTTCCAACATCCCGCGCACCAACACCGAGACCCCGTCTCCGGTGCAGGTGGTGACCCGCCAGGAAATCGACCGCACCGGCAAGACCACGGTCGCCGAGTACCTGCAGACGCTCACCGCCGATGGCGCCGGCTCCATTCCCAAGACCTTCGGCAACGGCTTCGCCGGTGGCGGCGCGGGCATTTCGCTGCGCGGCCTCGGTGCTGGCTCGACGCTGGTGCTGTTGAACGGCCGCCGCATGGCGACCTACGGCCTGGCCGATGACGGCCAGAAGGTGTTCACCGACCTCAGCACCATCCCGCTTGACGCCGTCGAGCGCGTGGAAGTGCTGAAGGACGGCGCGTCGGCCATCTACGGTTCCGATGCGATCGCTGGCGTGGTCAACATCATCCTGCGCAGCGACTTCCAGGGCGCGATCCTGCGCGGTTCGTACGGCGTGTCCGGCGATGGCGACGGTGATGCCAAGAAGGCCACCCTGACCGCCGGTACCGGCGACCTCGCCAGCGACGGCTGGAACGCGTTCTTCAGCCTGGACGTCGGCAAGACCGACAGCATCCAGATCAGCGACCGCAAGAACCGCAAGTGGATCGGCACCGGCGATATCCGTCGCTGGGGCTATGACGCCGCTGACGCGCAGTTCCTCGGTGGCGCCTACCTGTCCGGCGGCACTGCCGGCGGCACCGGCCCGAACGGCTCGGTGTTCAACAACGCCGGCCAGCTGGTTGCGCTGCCGGGGTGCGCGGGCGTGACCACGATTCCGGGCCAGACCGATGCCACCGCCCAGGCACAGGGCTGCCTGTGGGATCCGGCACAGCTGTACCGTGACCTGACCCCGGAAGAGAAGTACGTCAACGTGTTCGGCCGTGCCAGCTTCGCCTTCGGTGAAGGCGGCGAGGTCTACACCGAGATCGGCTACTCGAAGAAGGAAACCATCTTCAGCAATACGCCGTCCGGCGTGTCCGGCGGCTGGGGTTACCCGGGCGGCCCGGTCAACGCCAACAGCGGCGCCGGTGCGACCATGCTCTACGCCGGCCACCCGGACAATCCGCTGCCCTACGCTGCGCGCCTGCGCTACAGCGCCTGGGACGTCGGCCCGCGCGTGACCAACAACACCAACGAGTTCAACCGCTTCCTGGTGGGCGTCAAGGGCAACTGGGGTGAGTGGAGCTACGACACCGCCTACCTGCACTCGGGCACCGACCTGGTCAACAAGCGCACCGGCTTCCTGAACTATGACGCCGTGCGCTGCGTGCTGGGCAACCCGGCCTGTCCGTATGGCACCTGGCGCATCGGTGACAACGCGTCGCTGACCCCGCAGTCGGTCTACGACGCGATCAGCCCGACCATCAGCGCCCGCGCCAAGTCCAGCCTGGACATGTTCGACTTCACCATCTCGCGCAGCCTGATGGACCTGAAGGGCGGCCCGCTGGGCCTGGCCTTCGGTACCGAGTGGCGCAAGACCAGCAACAGCCTGACCCCGCAGACCTTCACCGACGTCGGCCAGATCATCGGCCTGGGCTACTCGGCCTATGACGGCACCCAGAACGTGTACGCCGGCTACGCCGAACTGTCCGCACCGGTGCTGGAATCGTTGGAACTGTCGGGCGCCGTGCGTTACGACAAGTACGAGAGCGGTGAAGGCAAGGCCACGCCGAAGCTGGGCGTGAAGTGGACCCCGGCCGACTGGATCGCCCTGCGCGCCAGCTACGCCGAAGGCTTCCGCGCGCCGAACCCGGCCGAGAACGGTGACGGTGGCCTGGCCGCCTTCTCCAACGCCCGCGATCCGGTGCGCTGCGCCATCGATCCGGCCAACGAGTGCACCGCGCGCTCGGTGGCGATCATCACCCGCCCGAACAAGGACCTGAAGCCGGAAGAGTCCAAGAGCTACTCGGTGGGTATCGTGCTGCAGCCGACCTCCACCACCTCGCTGACCGTTGACGCCTGGGAAATCAAGCGCACCAACGAAATCGCACAGGGCAGCACCGCCGATGCGATCGCCGCCGGCAACGTCCTGCGCGATTCCAACAACATCGGTGGCGTGGCCAACAGCGGCACGATCCTGGCGGTCAACACCGCGTACGTGAACGCCAACTCCTCGCGTGTCCGCGGTATCGACACCGACGTGCGCCAGACCTTCGACTTCGGCGCCGGCCAGCTGGAAATGGACCTGCAGTGGAGCCACATCCTGAAGTTCGAACGTACCGAGGGTGACACCACCGTCGATTACGTCGGCACCCACGGCAACTGCGACGTGACCAACTGCATCGGTACGCCGCAGGACAAGATCAACTTCGGCACCACCTGGAAGCAGGGTCCGTGGAGCGTCAGCGGTGTGGTGAACTACATCGACAGCATGGAGAACAAGGACCGCCGCGGTGGCGACTACCTGGCCTTCTATGAAGACGGTTCGCCGGTGGAGAAGATCTCCTCCTTCACCACCTTCGACCTGTCCGGCCGCTGGAACATCACCGAAGCCTTCGAACTGAACGCCTCCGTGCAGAACGTGTTCGACCGCATCGCTCCGCTCGACCCCAGCACCTACGGTGCGGTCAACTACAACCCGCTGCACTTCAGCGGTGCGATTGGCCGTTACTTCACCGTCGGCGCCAAGTACACCTTCAAGTAATCGAAGGCGCGTCACCTGCAAAGGCCCGGGCATCTGCCCGGGCCTTTGCTTTTGCCGGAACGGCAGCGCCAAGCCCATGCCCGGCTGCTTCACCTTGTAGAGTCGAGCCATGCTCGACTGCTTCACCTTGTAGAGTCGAGCCATGCTCGACTGACGCTGCTCTACAGGAATTCCAGCGCCTGACAATCGACGCAAAAAAAACCCGCATCTCGCGATGCGGGTTTTCAAAGGTGGCGCCCGAAGTTGGACTCGAACCAACGACCCCCTGATTAACAGTCAAGT
>NZ_JACVTV010000099.1:0-17548 GCF_016624625.1 Stenotrophomonas sp. S41
CCGGGGCCCGCCCCCCCCCCCCCCCCCCCGTCCCCCCCCCCCGGTGGGGGGGGCGGCGACGCGAAGCGGCGGTTCTGTGCGGACCAACGGTCCGCACCCACCGAGAGAGCAGGTCCGCACCCACCAAGCCTCAGCGCAGGTAATCGCCTTTCGCCATCCCCTCGCCCAGGTGATCCAGGAACGAGCTGATGCGCGCCGACACTGCAGTGTTGCGGTAGTACACCGCGTGGATCGGCTGGTACACATCCAGCGTCTGCGCGGCCAGCACCGGCACCAGGGTGCCGGCGGCGCGGTCGCGGTCGGTGACGAAGTCGGACAGGCAGGTGATGCCCACGCCTTCCACCGCCAGCCGGCGCAGGGTTTCGCCGCTGGAGACGGCGATATCCGGGCGCACCAGCAGCTGCCCGTCGGCGTCACCCGGCAGCGGCCAGCGGTTCAAGGATTCCGGTTCATTGAAGCTGAGCAGCGTGTGCTGGCCCAGCGCGGCCACGCTGGCCGGTTCGCCGTGCGCGGCCAGATAGGCCGGGCTGGCCACCAGCTGCAGCCGGCAGCGCCCCAGCGAGCGCGCGTGCAGGGTGGAATCGGCCAGCGGGCCGATGCGGATGGCCAGGTCGGTGCGCCGCTCCAGCAGGTCGATGTAGC
The DNA here is from genome assembly GCF_016624625.1 of Stenotrophomonas sp. S41. Classification (NCBI taxonomy): domain Bacteria; kingdom Pseudomonadati; phylum Pseudomonadota; class Gammaproteobacteria; order Lysobacterales; family Lysobacteraceae; genus Stenotrophomonas; species Stenotrophomonas sp. S41. The sequence goes on from NZ_JACVTV010000099.1 coordinate 643, forward strand.
GCTCGGAACTGTTCAGTTCCAGCTGCACTTCCGGGTAGCGCGCACGGTAGCTGGCCACCAGCGGCGCGATCACGTGCAGCACGAAGGGCATGGCCGCATCCACGCGCAGCCGCCCGGCCGGGCGCTCGCGGCGGGCGGCCATCTGTTCCTCGGCCGATTCCACCGCATCGATGATCGCCCGCGCATGGCGCAGGTAGGCCTCGCCCTCGGCGGTCAGGTGCAGGCGGCGGGTGGTGCGGGTCAGCAGGGTAGTGCCCAGCTTCTCTTCCAGCCGGCCCAGCGCGCGGCTGACGCCCGAGGGTGTCTGCCCCAGCTGCTCGGCGGCGGCGCTGATCGAGCCGCTGTCGATGACGGCCAGGAAGGCCTGCATTTCGTCGAGGGTGGTCTTCATGGCGCCATTATTGACCAGCAGGCAAGAGTGATTGGCGTGAAGACCGGTTTTTCGGCAAAGGTGCGCCGCGCACACTGCGCCCCTTCCTTCCCTCCGGAGCCTGCCATGACCCGTGGCATTCCCCTCGCCCTGCTGGCGCTGACCCTCGGCGCCTTCGCCATCGGCACCACCGAGTTCGTCATCGTCGGCCTCATTCCGACCATCGCCGCCGACCTGCATGTCAGCCTGCCCTCGGCCGGCCTGCTGGTCTCGCTGTACGCGCTGGGCGTGGCCATCGGTGCGCCGGTGCTGACCGCACTGACCGGCCGCGTGCCGCGCAAGCAGCTGCTGGTCGCGCTGATGCTGATGTTCACCCTCGGCAACGTCATCGCCTGGATGGCACCGGGCTACACCTCGTTGATCGTCGCCCGCATCCTCACCGGCCTGGCCCATGGCGTGTTCTTCTCCATCGGCTCCATCATCGCCACCGCAGTGGTGCCGAAGGAAAAGGCCGCCAGCGCGATCGCCATCATGTTCACCGGCCTGACCGTGGCACTGGTGACCGGCGTGCCGCTGGGTACCTTCATCGGCCAGCACCTGGGCTGGCGCGCGACCTTCCTCGCCGTGGCCGGGCTGGGCGTGGTGGCTCTGCTGGGTGCGCTGCTGTTCGTGCCGCGCAACGTGCCGCAGAGCGCGCCGGCCAGCTTCCGCCAGCAGCTGGGCGTGCTGGCGCAGCCGCGCCTGCTGCTTGTCTACGCGATGACCGCGCTGGGCTACGGCGGTACGTTCCTGGCCTTCACCTACCTGGCGCCGATCCTGCAGGACGTCACCGGTTTCTCGGCCAATGCGGTCAGCCTGGTGCTGCTGGTGTACGGCGTGTCGGTGGCGATCGGCAACCTGTGGGGCGGCCGCCTGGCCGACCGCCTCGGCCCGGTGCCGGCGCTGAAGCGCATCTTCGCGCTGCTGGCCATCGTGCTGTTCGTGCTCACCTTCACCGCCTACAACACCTGGCTGATGCTGCTGACCGTGCTGGCCCTGGGCGCGGTGGCGTTCGGCAACGTACCGGGCCTGCAGGTGTACGTGGTCAAGCAGGCGCAGCGCTATGCGCCGCAGGCCACTGATGTGGCCTCGGGCCTGAACATCGCCGCGTTCAACGTCGGCATCGCCCTGGGCGCCTCGCTGGGCGGCCTGGTGGTGGAGCACGTCGGCCTGATGCACACGCCGTGGCTGGGCGCGCTGGTGGTGGTGCTGGCCTATGCACTGACCGTGCTCAGCGGCCACCTGGACCGCCGTGATGGCGTCGACCACCGTGCCAAGGGCATCGCCGTTACCGCCCACTGACCGGCAACGCAATGCACCGTTGCCGGCATGCACACGGTCCCTGACCTACCCTTCCTGTTCACTCCTTTTCCCCCCGTTGGAGCTTCCCATGACTGTCCCCGCCTTTGGTCTTGGCACCTTCCGCCTGAAAGACCAGACCGTGATCGATTCCGTCCGCAATGCGCTCGACGTCGGTTACCGCGCCATCGATACCGCGCAGATCTACGGCAACGAAGCCGAGGTCGGCCAGGCCATCGCCGAATCCGGCGTGTCGCGCGATGACATCTACCTGACCACCAAGGTGTGGATCACCGAGTTCAAGCGCGATGCGCTGCTGGCCAGCCTGCGCACCAGCCTGGAAAAACTGCGCACCGACCATGTCGAGCTGACCCTGATCCACTGGCCCTCGCCGAATGACCAGGTGGACGTGCCGATGGAGGAATACCTGCCGGCGCTGGCCGAGGCCAAGGCGCAGGGCCTGACCCGTGAGATCGGCATCTCCAACTTCACCATCGCGCAGACCCGCAAGGCGATCGAGATCCTGGGTGCCGATGCCATCGCCACCAACCAGATCGAGATCCACCCGTACCTGCAGAACCGCCTGCTGGTGAAGTTCCTGCAGGACAACGGCATCCAGATCACCGCCTACATGAGCCTGGCCTACGGCGAAGTGCTGAAGGACCCGGTGATCCAGGCCATTGCCGGCCGCCACCAGGCCACCCCGGCGCAGGTCGCACTGGCCTGGGCGCTGCAGCAGGGCTTTGCGGTCATCCCGTCGTCGACCAAGCGAGAGAACCTGGCCGGCAACCTGGAAGCGGCGGCGATCCGCCTGACCGACGACGACATGGCGCAGATTGCCAAGCTTGATCGTGGCCAGCGCCTGGCCAACCCGGAAGGCATCGCCCCGGCCTGGGATTGAGGAACGGCCGCCGGGCATGGCCCGGCGCTACCGTGGGAAACCTCCGCCGGGCGTGGCCCGGCGCTACCGGATGACGGTGGGTAGCGCTGGGCCATGCCCGGCGGATCCATCAGGCCTGCAACAGCCAGCCGTGCATCGCCGCGCTCACGTCGTCCGGCTTTTCCATCGGTGCCAGGTGCCCGCAGTCAGGCACCACCACCAGCTGCGAATGCGGCACCAGCGCGTGCATTTCCTCGCTCATCGCCAGCGGCGTGATGCGGTCGTTCGCACCGCAGACGATCAGCAGCGGATCGCGGTACGCGGCCAGCACCTCGTGCCCATCGCGGCGTTCCAGCCCGCTCTGGCGCATGAATACTTCCGCGCCCAGCCGCGCGGTCATGTCGCGCACGCGCTGCACCAGCACGTAGTCGTCCAGCCGCGACGCATCGATGTAGCTGCGCATCAGCGCATCACCGAAACCATGGAACTTGCCGGGCAGGCGCACGCTGGCACGCTGGCTGCGGCGCTGTTCGGCGCGCTCGGGTGAATCGGCATGGATCGAGGTATCGACCAGCGCCAGCTGCAGCACGCGCTCGGGCGCGATGCGCAGGATCTGCTGGGCGACGAAGCCCCCCAGCGAGAAGCCCGCCAGGGCGAAGCGCTCGGGCGCCTGCGCCAGCACGTCCTCGGCCACCGCCTGCAGGGTCTCGCCACGGGTCTGGTCGCCTACGGTGCAATCGGCGATATCGGCCAGGTCGGCCAGCTGCGCGCGCCACAGCTCGGCGTCGTTGAGCAGGCCGGGGAGCAGCAGCAGGGGGATGCGATCGGTCATGGGGGTATTGTCGCGCGGCCGGGTGGGTCCGGCCATGCCGCAGACGGCGTCATGCATTGCCTATGCCGTTGCATCGATACTCCTTTCGAAATCCACTTTCGAACTATTCCTATGGATTTTCACAATCCGGACATGGCAAAACCTCACTACCCGTCGTGAAGATGGAACGCACGGCGACAGCAGTTTACGTTCACTTGGAAGCGGACGAAGGAGAAAGTAAATGCTTTGGAAGGCATTGCCACTCATCCCACTGTTCTGCGTGCCTTCACTTGCGCGTGCACAGGACTACATTGACGAGATATCCAATTACGCTGAGCGAGTTCAAGCACGAAGAACCTCGCCTCTGGATCCGGAGTCAGCCTTCGGCTCGCAGATATCGCATCTGGATGGAAGCACACGATTCTCGGTCGTGGATGTCACCTTGCCGGGCAACAACCCCCTGCCCGTTGAAGTTCGTAGAACCCGCTCCTTTGACGAACGCTACCTTACTCGTGACGCCAGGCTTTACGCATTTGGAAGTGCGTACGACTGGGCTCTGGACGTCCCCTACATAGAGGGCACTTTCTCATCTCAAGGATGGGTCGTCGGCCCTTCAGGCGACCCTGACCGACACGCGCGATGCAGCCGACCTCAGAAGCCGTATATGGTGCTGTCAGGTGACTTCTACGAGGAAAAGATGTGGGGCGGCTACAGCCTGAACCTGCCTGGGAAAGGTGGACGTCTTCTCCTCAAGACCGCGCCGGGCGTCCCTGTACCCCAAGATGGCCGATCCTATCCGTGGGTCGCCGAGGACAACATCCGGGTCACCTGCCTGTCACGCCTTGTCGATGGTCAACCCGGGGAAGGATTCATCGTTCTGGATGGCGATGGTCTCACATACACATTCGACACGATGATCACTCGCCAGATGGCGAACTTCCGTATGCGCTCCTATCACTCGGTGAGCCAATTCAAAGTCTATATCGCCGCATCCAAAGTTGAAGACAAGAACGGCAACTGGGTTCGCTATAGCTACGAGAACGGGTTCCTCACTGCAATCATCGGCAGTGATGGCCGAAACATCACATTAGGCTACGCCAATGGCCGCCTGGCAACCGTCTCGGCCAACGGGCGTACCTGGTCCTATCATTACCGTGAAGCCGGTGTTACCGCGGACGGCGGATTGGCCGAGGTAGTTCTCCCAGATGGGGCCCGATGGTCTTACAGCTGGTCGGGCTCGCTGCGCCCGGCAAAGATGCCGGCACCGCAGGAAAGCGACACCCCGTGCGACATGATCGTGGGCAGAGTTGATGGCCCCTACCGATACACCATCGGGCATCCAGCGGGTGCATCGGCAACGTATGCATTCGAGCACAAGACCATGCTGCGCTCAAATCTGGACGCCTGCAGTGCTCCGGTGCAACCCAACTATTATTCTCTCTGGTCTCTTACCGAACGCGTCATCGACGGTCCGGGCATCAATGCCCAGCGATCATCGTTCGAAGTTTCTACAGCTTATCCGGATGACGCAGTGCGGTGGTCCAAGGCAACGTGGCCGGATGGATCAAGTACACGATTCGCATTCGGAAAGACGTACCGCGTCGACGAGGGAAAGTTGATGCGCCAGACGACATTGGCCGCTGATGGAACGACGCTCCGTGATGTAGTCAACGAGTATCACAGCAACCCACCCAGTGGCGCACCTTACATGGGCCGCATCGGGGACAGCCTGCATTTCATGCAGGCGGCCGATGGCCTGGTACAGCCGCAATGGAAGACAACCACGACTCAGGAACAGACGAACTACTCACGCCAGACACTGGTATGGGACGATCTCGTGCGACCGCTACAGGTTACCAGCAGTGGACCGTCCGGATCGACCGGCGACATCCATGTGTATCGAGACAACCCAACCAGATGGATCATGGGTGCAGTTGCCTCTACATCAGACAGCGCATCGGGTGAAGAAGTTTCGGCAATCCGTTACGACGATCTTCTCAGACCGGTAGAGCGATACGCGTTCGGACTGATGACGATACGCATTGCATACAACCCCGATGGAAGCGTGTCTTCCGCAAGTGACTCTACTGGTCGAACGACGCAGTTCCAGCACTGGCATCGCGGTGTTCCGCGACGTGTGGAACACCCCGATGGATCGACTGTTCTCGCCACGGTGGATAACAACGGTTGGCTGCGATCAACCACGGACGAAAATGGATTCACCACCTCTTACGACTATGACCCGATGGGGCGCCTAACGCTGGTTCAGGCTCCCGCAGATATTGACCAGACATGGACACCGACGCAGACGCAGCTACTGCGATTGACGAGTCCTGAATCAGGCATAGCCGCGGGCCATTGGAAGCAGATCGAGTCCACTGGAAGCGGTAAACACATCACCTATCTGGATGGACTATGGCGTCCGGTGCTTCTGGAGAGCTTCGATGCTGAAGACCGAGAGGGAACACTTTCACAGGTGTTCCGCAGGTTCGATCACCAGAACCGAGTGATCTTTGAGTCCTATCCCGGTAGATATCGCTAAGGGAGCGTGTAGATGAACAATCTGATCCGTTCACTCTTCCTGGTGCTCGCTTCGGTGTGGACCCATTGCGCCTTTGCGCAGGCATCGATCACCCTCAGCGGGCCACCATCCAGCAGCTACATGGCGCCGGCAAACTTCGATCTTCAGGCCACCTACTACGTCTCAAGTGGGCCGAAGGCAGAATTCATCGAAGATCCGGTGGTAAGCCAGAATGGCGCGCCGATTGCACGACTTCTGGAGGGCACGGTTCCCATCCGCGGCCTGCCAGCCGGCCGCTACGAATTCATTTTCACGGCGCGAGCAGTGCGCATCCTCCCCGATGGCGACATGACTTCGCGTCCGCTGCGAAGCGGCCCCATCATCGTCGACGTAACTGCGCCACCTGTGCCCGTTGATTCAGCGTCGCCCGGCGCTACGTCATATCCCAATCCATCATTGGCGGGCCGGGCCGGCGCAGTGACCATCCAGATGATCAATACCGGGGAGACGACTTGGAGCGCGGGCAGCTACGTACTCGATACGCCTCACGAGTTCACGCGCGATTTCTGGAAATTCAGCCCACAGCCGGTAACTCATGATGTACCTCCCGGTGCATCATTCACGTTCAACTTTGCAATCACCCCCAGCTACTACGACCCGCACGTCGAGTGGCGGAACATCGAGTTTCAGCTGCGCAGGGATCATAGGTGGTTTGGCCTGAAAAGCTACACCAGCATCTTTGTACGCGAGCCCATGAACGCCGCAGCCTTTGATTCCCAATCCGTTTCAGCACAGATGGAGGCGGGCAAGCCCTACGAAGTCGTGATCAGGATGCGTAATGCAGGCGATGATCCCTGGCGAAGCCAGGAGGGCTTTGCGCTGGGCTCCCAGAATCCGGGCGACAATATGACCTGGGGGATTCATCGCATCACAACTGGCGATGTGCCGGTAGGTGAAGTCGGTGAATTCAGGGCCGTCGTAACTGCGCCCGGCAAAGCGGGCAGCTACAGTTTTCAATGGCGGATGCTGCGCGAAGGCGTGGAGTGGTTTGGTGTGCCCACGCCGGATGTACTGATATCGGTTGTAGAGCCACCACCTCCGCCGCCACCGGCGCTGGTAGGTACAACGTATGTCTATGACGCGCTGGGGCGGGAGATAGGGACGTCCGCTGACAGCGAGCTTGGCCCGCTGGTGACGGCAACCGCCTATCTACCGGGCAATCGAAGAGCCCATGCCAACGCCCGCGGCAAGGTGACTACGACAACCTATCAAGGGTTTGAGACGCCAAGTGGTGAGCACGTCCTCAAGGTCGAAGAGCCAGAAGGTCGCGTCACCCACATCGATCGTGATCGCTTTGCAGCAATCCATCGAATCGCACGCGAGGTTGGATCGGGATCCATTGAACGCAAGTACGTCTACGACGCACATCATCGTCTGTGCAAGAGTCTCGAACCGGAGTCAGGCGCAACCGTCATGGGCTACGATCCGGCAGGCCGCATACTGTGGAGGGCGACAGGCCTCGACCTGCCTTCGCTGAAGACATGTGATTCCGAGGTCGCCCAAGCATCCTCACGTACCATTAGCCACAGCTACGACGTCAATGGTCGCTTGGCTGCCATCTACAGCCCCGATGGAAACGGAAACCAGACGTTCCGCTACGCGCCGGACGGGCTGGTGCTCGAAGCCACTGCCGGCAACGGCGGCTCCCTGCCAGACTCGGCCATCAAAGTGGGATATAACAGCCGCCGCATGGTCACTTCCGAGACCTCGTCATTGTCTGGACGAGACGATTGGACCAGCAGCTACTACTATGATGCGAACGGCTCGGTCACCAAGCACGCGCTCCCGTCGGGCGTAGAACTCAACTATGCGCCTGATGCCTTGGGTCGGCCTCGTCACGTCATCGATCAGCGCGGGCGCGTCTTTGCGAGCGAGATCAAGCGACACGCCAACGGCGCGGTCTCCGGGTTCACCTACGGCAATGGCATTGCCCATCGCATCGCTCAGAACCTGCGCCAGCTGCCAGCGCGGATTAGTTCTGGTGCAGCGATGGACTTCGAGTACTACTACGACGAGCGTGCGAATGTCGCTGGCATGGCGGACCACACTCAGGGACCGTCGGCTACTCGATTGATGACCTATGATGGCATCGACCGACTGATATCCGTGCAGTCTGAACTGCCTGGGGTTGGACAGCGATTCGAATACGATCAGGCAGACAATCTGCGACGCATCGATACGATTGGACAGCTTACGCGGCATCACTACTTCGACGCGCATCATCGCTTGACCAACGTCCGGGACGACGCGGGCTCGACCATCACTGGCCTCGCCTACGACTCGGCTGGCAATGTCTCGCGTAAGAATGGCGTTGCATACACATTCGACCTGCAGAATCGCCTGCGATCATCTGGCGATGGCGTCAGGTATGGGTATGACGCGAGGGGAAGGCGGGTTCAGTTGGCAGATGGCTCTTCGACCTCCGACAGTAGATACATGTACTTGAGTTCCGGTGACGTATCCAGAGCCTTTGATGGGGAGAGCGTAGTGCTGACCGAGAACGTCTATCTTGGGCGCGATGCCATCGCCTCGATTCGAACTTCCATAGACGGCACTGAGTCCATCAACTTCCACCACATCGACGCGTTGGGTTCTCGGGTGGCATCGACTCAGGCCGATGGTGCACTGCTGCGAAGGACCAGCTACAGCGCTTTTGGGAGCAGCGATCAAGCCGCCAGCGGTGCTATCGGGTACACGGGTCACATTGAGGATGCAGCTACCGATATGATTTACATGCAACAACGCTACTACGATCCTTCTATCGGATCATTCCTAAGTACCGATCCGGTAACGTTGTATGGAAGTGGGGTGATTGGTCAATTCTCCCGGTACTCCTATGCATACAACAACCCATATCGCTTCTCTGATCCTGATGGACGATGCCCTTGGTGTGTCGGTGCGGGGATCGGAATTGGCCTGGAACTCGCCAGACAGGTTGTCACTGGCGAAATACAGGATACAAGCCTGAGGGGAATTGCGGGAAATGTTGGAAAAGCGCTGATCGCGGGTGCAGCAGGTGCCACGGGATCCGGAATTTCGAGTGGCGTGGCGAGATTGACCACGAGTCTGGCTGTCCGCGCCACGGCAAACGCTGCTGCAGGAGCGGCTATCGGTGCCGTTTCTACCGGAGCCAACAATGCAATTGAGGGAGGCAATCTTACAGATGGAATGTCAACCAGTGCTCTTGTCGGCGGAGCGACTGGGGCGGCTGGATCCCTGATCGGGGATGCCATTGACGTGACGAAGGCGGCAATCAACACCCGCTCCGTGAACGCAATTCCGTTGGCGGACAGGAATCTCCTGGATCATATGAAGGCCACGACGCCAAAAGGATCCTCGTCATCAAGTATTGTGGGCGGAGGAGCTGCGGCGAGCAATGCCATATCCAATTCGAACGGAATTGTAGAATCCTGCGCGGTCGAGAAGGGGTGCTGATCTTGCGAGCAAGAACAATAATATTGTTGATATTAAGCGGTTTCCCGGATGCTATCGGCATCGCACTTGTTGGAGCTTTCGTCGAGGCTCTTTACAGATTCCTTGTTCACACAGATGTACTAAAGGGTGGGCTTGAATTCCTCCCACTTGCGGGATGCCTCGTAGCAGCAGGTGTAGTCTCTTCAGTTCGGCTGTTAAAGCTACTAAGAAGATCAGGTAAGAAGACCTGAGAGCCTACGTCCGGCCTATCGGGCATCGGAATAGATGCCCGTACTTTCTAAGCGCGCAGCCTTTCGCCACAAATGATTGATCGAGACAACTCCATCGGTCCGGCGTTGACGATGGAGGGCGGGACGATCGGGGACAGCCTCCGATTGCCGAGATTTGACCACCTCGCTCGCAGAGGAGCGGATTCGAGCCCGCAATCGGTCACTGGGTATTGTCGCGCGGCAGGGTGGGTCCGGCCATGCCGCAACGGGCGATTGCGTTGTAGAGTCGAGCCATGGCAGACCCCTACAACAGCGGCATCCCCTCCCCTCCGGCCCTGCGCTTCGAGGATTCACTGGTCACCACCGCCTTCGAGCTGCCCGGCTACCGCGTGGCCCGCAACCTGGGCGTGGTGCGCGGCATCACCGTGCGCTCGCGCTCGATCGTCGGCAACTTCCTCGGCGGCATCCAGACGATCTTCGGCGGCAACATCACCATCTACACCGAGCTGTGCGAGCAGGCCCGCGAGGAAACCTACCGCGACATGGTCAAGCACGCGCGGCAGCTGGGCGCCAACGCCATCATCGGCATGCGCTACGACGCCACGGATGTGATGACCGGGCTGACCGAAGTGCTGTGCTATGGCACGGCGGTGGTGGTGGAGCCGCTGCGGTAACCTGGCCGTAGAGTCGAGCTTGCTCGACTGCTTTGCGATGGCGGCAGTCGAGCAAGCTCGACTCTACACAGAGGGAGCAGGCACTTCGACCTGCTGCACCGGCAGGGTAACCATCATCACGGTCGGGTCGTCCGGGTCCAGCCGGGTCTTGAAGCCCAGGCTCTGGCACATCGCCAGCATGGTGCTGTTCTCGCGCAGCACCTGGCCCTCCACCACGTCCAGCCCCAGCCACTTGGCGTACTCGATCATGATCGCCATCAGGCGCCAGCCGATGCCGTGGCCCTTCAGGTCCGAGCGGATCAGGATGCCGTACTCACCGCGATGGTAGTCGGCGTCGGCATGCAGGCGCACCGCACCGAGCATGTCGCCGTTGCGCGGGTCGATGGCCACCAGCGCGATCGAGCGCGCGTAGTCGAGCTGGGTCAGGCGCGCGATGAACTCGTGGCTGAAGTGCTTCACCGACTGGAAGAAGCGCAGGCGCAGGTCTTCATCGCTGACGCGGGCGAAGAACGCGCGGAACAGTGCATCGTCCTCCGGCCGCACCGGGCGCACGAAGGCGCGGCCGCCATCGGACAGCTCGAGGGTGCGCTCCCACTCCTTCGGGTACGGGAACACCGAAAAACGTGGATGGCCGCGGCCCTTGTGCAGGATGCGCGACGGCGCGATGGCCACGCGTGCGTCGAGGGCGAGGATGCCCTTGCCGTCCACCAGCAGCGGGTTGATGTCCAGCGTGCGCACTTCGGGAATGTCGGCCGCCAGCTGCGCCAGCTTCACCAGGGCCAGCGCCAGCGCGCGCTCATCGGCGGCCGGCACATCGCCATAGGCCTTGAGGATGCGCGAGGCACGGGTCTGGCCGATCAGTTCGTGGGCCAGGCGCAGGTCCAGCGGTGGCAGCGCCAGCGCCTTGTCGTTGATGACTTCCACCGCGGTGCCGCCGCGGCCGACCACGATGACCGGGCCGAACGTGGCGTCATCGGCGATGCCGACGATGATCTCGCGCGCCTTCGGGCGGATGATGGTCGGCTGCACCAGCAGGCCGTCGATGCGCGCATCCGGGCGCAGCTGGCGGGCGCGTTCGAGGATGGCATTGGCCGCGCTCTGCACTGCCGGCAACGTCGCCAGATTCAGGCGCACGCCATCCACTTCGGATTTGTGCGGAATGTCCGGCGACAGGATCTTCAGCGCGACCGTGGCACCGCGCTCCAGCAGCGGCTGCGCCAGGTCCATCGCTTCATGCGCGTCGCGGGCATGCATCACCGGCGCGGACGGAATGCCGTAGGCCTTGAGCAGATCGTGGGTGGCCAGCGGGTCCAGCCACTGCTGGCCATTGGCCAGCGCGGCGTCGACCAGTGCACGCGCACGCTCGGTATCCACGCTGAAATCCTGCGGCAGGCTGGGCGGCGTTTCCATCAGCGCGTTCTGCGCTTCGCGGTAGCGCACCAGGTGCTGGAAGCCGCGCACCGCTTCGGCCTCGGTCGGATAGGTCGGCACGCGCGCGGCATTGAGCGTGGCGGTGGCCTGGTCATCATTGCCCAGCCATACCGCGAAGACCGGCTTGTCGCGGTGGTGGCGCGGGCGCAGGCCGAGCGTGCGGGTCAGCGCCTGCGCGGCATCGGCCGAAGAAGTGAACGCAGTGGGCACGTTGACCACCATCACCGCATCGTTCTCGTTGTCGGCCAGCAGCGCCTCGATGGCAGCCGCGTAGCGATCACCATCGGCGTCGACCACGATGTCGACCGGGTTGCTGCGCGACCAGCCCTGCGGCAGCACTTTGTCCAGCGTTTCCACCGTGCTGTCGGACAGCTGCGCAAGGGTGCCACGCAGCGCGACCAGCTGGTCCACCGCCAGGCGACCGACGCCACCGCCATTGCTGAGCACGGCCAGGCGGCGGCCGGGGAAAGTGCCCAAGCGGCCCAAGGTCTCCGCTGCGGTGAACAGTTCGTCCAGTGCATTCACGCGCAGCAGGCCGGCGCGGTTGAAAGCGGCGCCGTAGACATCATCGGCGCGGGCCAGTGCCTGCACGTGGGTGTCGGCGCTGCCGGGCTGCACGCGCTCGGCGCGGCCGGATTTGACCACCACCACGGGCTTGGCGCGCGCGGCGGCACGCGCGGCCGACATGAACTTGCGCGCGTCCTTGATGTGTTCGACGTAGAGCAGGATGGCGCGGGTGCGGTAGTCGGTGGCGAAGTAATCGAGCAGGTCGCCGAAGTCGACGTCCATGGTGTCGCCCAGCGAAACCACGGCGGAAAAACCCACCGAACGTGCCACGCCCCACTCCACCAGCGCGGCGGCAATGGCCGAGGATTCGGAGATCAACGCGAGGTCACCGGCCTGCGGGAAGTGCGCGGCGATGCTGGCGTTGAGCCGCGCATGCGGCGCGATGACGCCCAGGCAGTGCGGGCCGAGGATGCGCAGGCCGTGCTTGCGCGCCACCGTTTCCACCTGTTCGGACAGTGATCCCGGGCCTTCGCCGAGGTGCGCGGTGAGGATGATCGCCGCCTGCACGCCGCGCTCGGCGGCGGTACGCACCACCTGCGGCACGATCGCCGCGGGCGCGGTGATGACCACCAGGTCAGGTACCCAGTCGAGATCGTTCAGCCGCTTGACCGTGCGGATGCCGTCGATCGCGGCGTGACGCGGGTTGATCCACGCCACCTTGCCGGGAAAGCCGGTGCCACGCAGGTTGCGCATCACCGCACGACCGGCGGAGCGCTCACGCGGGCTGCCGCCGATCACCGCGACCGACTGCGGACGGAACACGGACTGCAGGTGGTAGGTACTCATGCGCCTACGGTACCCAAATTCCGTGGCGATGGGGTCGGCGACGGGGTCGGATCCCTTTCCGCAGGAAAGGGCTCTGACCCCTGCTGCGGATATCCGGGGTCGGAGCCCTTCGCTGCGCGAAGGGATCCGACCCCGACCCACACATTTTCTTTGTTACAGCAGGGTGCCGTGCAGGATGAGGGCGGCGATGCTGAAGTAGATCACCAGGCCGGTCACGTCCACGAGGGTGGCCACGAACGGTGCCGAGGCACTGGCCGGGTCGAAGCCCAGGCGCTTGAGGATGAAGGGCAGCATCGAGCCGGACAGCGAGCCGAACGTGACGATGCCCACCAGGGCCGCGCCGATGGTGATGGCCAGCAGGATCCAGTGCTCGCCGTAGTCGTGCAGGCCGCCCAGCTGCCAGATGACGATGCGCACGATGGCCAGGCAGCCGAGGATGGCGCCCAGCACCATGCCGGTCGGCACTTCGCGCAGCGCCACCTTCCACCAGTCGCTCAAGCGCAGCTCGCGCAGGGCCAGGCTGCGGATCAGCAACGAAGTGGCCTGCGAACCGGAGTTGCCGCCCGAGCTCATGATGAGCGGAATGAACAGGGTCAGCACCACCGCGCGCGCCAGTTCGTCCTCGTAGTGCTGCATCGCGCTGGCGGTGAGCATCTCGCCGAGGAACAGCACGCTCAGCCAGCCGGCGCGCTTGCACAGCATCTCGAAGAAACCGATCTGCATGTACGGCTTGTCCAGCGCTTCCATGCCGCCGAACTTGTGCGCATCCTCGGTCGATTCCTCGATGAGCGCATCGAGCACGTCGTCGACGGTGACGATGCCCAGCAGGTGCTGCTGCGCGTCCACCACCGGAATGGCCAACAGGTCGTGGCGGCGGATCAGCCGCGCCACTTCTTCCTGGTCCAGCAGGGCATCGACGGTGACCGGCGGATTGACCTGGGCCACGTCGAGGATCGACTCCTCCGGCAGGCCGGTGATCAGCCGGCGCATGGTCACCACCTGCTGCAGCTGCTGGCTGGCCGGATCGAGCACGTAGATCGCGTACACGGTCTCGCGGGTACGCTCGACCTGGCGGATGTGCTGCAGGGTCTGGGCCACGGTCCAGGTGGCGGGCACGGCGACGAACTCGGTGGTCATCAGCGCGCCGGCGGTGTTTGCCGGGTAGCTCAGCAGCGTCTGGATGGCCTGGCGGGCATCGCTACCCAGCAGCGGGATCAGCCGCGCGCGTTCTTCCTCGTCCAGCTCGTGGACGATGTCGGTGGCGCGGTCGTCGGCCATCAGCCCCAGCAGCGCGGCGGCGCGGGCCGGCGGCAATGCGGCCACCAGCTCGCCACTGCGGTGCAGTTCGGGCGCTTCGAGCATCTTCACCGCGCGCGGCAGCGACAGCGCGGCCAGCGTTTCGGCGGCGCGCTCCAGGTCGAGCGTGTTGAGGAACTCCACCGCGTCGGCGGTGTTGTAGTTGGCCAGGGGTGCGGCGAGGGCAGCGGCGTCGGCCACCGGGCGCAGCAATTGCTTCTGGTTCATGGGCTTGCCTTGTGGGGATGCGACCTCGCGCAACGCCAACGCAGGCAAACCGACCCGATATCAGGCGGTAGCCATCGCTGGCGTCGAACGAGGTCGACTTCTACTGTCGCTGGACATGGGTTGGGGACTCCGGATGGGTGTACTGCCTGACACGCTCGACAACGGCGCGACCGGCAGCGGCGGGCAGTCTGGACCTGCCGGCACGCCCGGTCAACCCTGGCCCGGGCTCGCAGTCAGGTGCCCGTGGGGTCAGAGCTCTTTGCGGCGCAAAGGGATCTGACCCCGGCCTTCCGTGACCGTTGTCGTGCGTGCACAGGCGGGCGCGCATAATGACGGGGTGGCCTGCACGGCCGCGCTCCCCCCGCCGCACGCACGCAGCAAAGGCCCCCGCGATGACCAGGTATTCCCATGCATAGCGGTGGTCTGGAACTGGCGCTGGTGCTGCTGCTGGCCGCGGTGATCGCGGTGCCGGTGTTCAAGAAGTTCGGCTTTGGCGCAGTGCTCGGCTACCTCGCCGCCGGCGTGGTGCTGGGCCCGGACGGGCTGGGCTTCGTGCAGGACGCCGACCGCATCCTCGGCGCGGCCGAGATCGGCGTGGTGATGCTGCTGTTCGTCATCGGCCTGGAGCTGTCGCCCGCCCGCCTGAAGGTGATGCGGCGCTCGGTGTTCGGCGCGGGCGCGGCGCAGGTGGCGCTGTCCGGCCTGCTGCTGGGTGGCCTGCTGCTGCTCGATCATTTCCAGTGGAAGAGCGCGCTGGTGGTCGGCATCGCGCTGGCCCTGTCCTCCACCGCGGTGGGCCTGCAGCTGCTGTCCGAGCACAAGGCGATCAACAGCGACCATGGCCGGCTGGGCTTTGCCATCCTGCTGTTCCAGGACCTGATCGCGATCCCGCTGCTGGCCGCCATCCCGCTGCTGGGCGGGGCGAAGAACGAGACGCTGCGCTGGGAAGACGCGGCCGTGGCGCTGGGTGCGCTGGCGGTGGTGATCCTGTGCGGGCGGCCGGTGCTGCGCAAGGTGTTCGGCATCATCGCCCGCACCCGCAGCCCGGAAGTGTTCACCGCCACCGCGCTGCTGGTGGTGCTGGGCACCGCGTGGTTCATGCAGGAAGCCGGCCTCAGCCCCAGCCTGGGCGCGTTTTTGGCCGGCGTGCTGTTGTCCGATTCGGAATTCCGCCACGAGCTGGAAGCGCAGATCGAGCCGTTCAAGGGCCTGCTGCTGGGCCTGTTCTTCATCGCCGTGGGCATGGGCATCGACCTCGACCGCATCGCTGCCGAGCCGTGGCTGATCGCCGCGGGCGTGGCCGCGTTGCTGGTGGTGAAGTTCAGCCTGCTGTACCTGATCGGCCGCATCGCCAAGCTGGGGTCGCGGCAGTCGCTGCTGCTGGGCAGCGTGCTGTGGCTGGGTGGCGAGTTCGCCTTCGTGGTGTTCAACGAAGCGCAGCGCGCGCACCTGCTGGGCGACGCCAACCATGACCGGCTGGTGGCCATCGTTGGCCTGTCGATGGCGATCACGCCGCTGCTGATGCTGGTGCTGCTGAAGCTGCTGGGCCGGGAAAAGCCGGCGCCGCGCGATGCCGCACCGGCCGACAAGGTGGCCCCGGACAACCAGCCCAAGGTGCTGATCGCCGGCATGGGCCGCTTCGGCCAGGTGATCGCGCGCCTGCTGACCGCGCAGAAGGTGCCGTTCGTGGCACTGGAAGCGAACCCGGACACCGTGGCCGACCTGCGCCGCTTCGGCAACCAGCTCTACTACGGCGACCCGACCCGGCCGGAGATGCTGCGCGCCGCGGGCGGCGAGCATATCGACGTGTTCGTGATCACCGTGGACGATCCGGAAACCAACCTGCGCGCGGTGCGCATGGTGCGCCGCCTGTACCCGGATGCGAAGGTGCTGGCACGCGCGCGCAACCGCCAGCATGCGTGGCGCCTGATGGACATGTCGGCCGAGCCGTTCCGCGAGGTGTTCGGCACCAGCCTGGAAATGAGCGGGCGCGTGCTGACCGCGCTGGGCGTGGCCGCGGACGTGGCACAGCGCCATGTGCAGCGGTTCCGCGAGCATGACGAACAGCTGCTGCGCGACCAGTACCTGGTCTACGACGACGAAGCCGCGGTGATCCAGACCTCGCGCGATGCGCGCAATGACCTGATGCATCTGTTCGAGGCCGACGCGGAAAGCGACGAGAAGTAGGTGTGCCGACCAACGGTCGGCACCCACATTCAGGCCGCCGGGGCGCGCCCCGCGCCCCCCCCCCGCGCCCCCCGCCGGGGGGGGGGGGGGGGGGGGCCCCGCGGGCCCGGGAC
>NZ_JACVTV010000009.1:0-71176 GCF_016624625.1 Stenotrophomonas sp. S41
GCTCTGACCCCGGTTGCGAAGAGCATCCACGCATGGCGTGGATCTACTGGGCCGTGCGCGCCCCGGTCGGCAGGATTCGCGGCGGTGGGGTCAGAGCCCTCCGCGGTCGCGGAGGGTTCCGACCCCGCCCGATTGCGGGCAGCGCGGTGAGGGGTCGGATCCCTTTGCGGAGCAAAGGGCTCTGACCCCGGTTGCGAAGAGCATCCACGCATGGCGTGGATCTACTGGGCCGTGCGCGCCCCGGTCGGCAGGATTCGCGGCGGTGGGGTCAGAGCCCTCCGCGTTCGCGGAGGGTTCCGACCCCGCCCGATTGCGGGCAGCGCGGTGAGGGGTCGGATCCCTTTGCGGAGCAAAGGGCTCTGACCCCGGTTGCGAAGAGCATCCACGCATGGCGTGGATCTACTGGGGCATCGCATTAGAACTGCATTGCGGTGCTGAACATCACCTGCCGTGGGGCGCTGCGCTGCAGCGTCTGGTAATCCCCCGAGAACGAGGAGCCGGCAATCGTGGCGGTGCCGATGTTGTTGCGGTTGAACAGGTTGCTCACATCCAGCCGCAGTTCCAGGCCGGGCAGCACGCTACCCTCGCCCAGCGTGTATGCGGCGTAAGTGTTTACCTGCCAGAACGTGGGCACGCGGATATCGTTCTCGTACGTAAACGGCTGGCGCAGGTACGAGGTGCTGGTGGCACCAAAGCGCCACTCACCAAAATGCGCCGACAGATCGCTCACCAGCGAGACCTGCGGGTAGCCGGGTTGGGCGTTGCCCTTGATGGGGTACACGGTATCGCCCACTACGAAATCGCTGCCGTAGTACGAGCGGGCCACGGCCACGCCCTGGTAGAGCTGCACGCGATCACTCAGGTCCGCGGTTATGCCCAGGTCCGCGCCAATCACAAGCATCTTCGGCATCAGCCGCACGGTGTTGATCTGCGCGAACTGGGTGCCGATGGCCGCCGACAGCAACCGGTTGCGGATATCGTTGTAGAACACATCGCCGGTCAGCGTCAGCCGCTCGAAGCGATGCGTTGCGCCCACGGTGAAGTTCCAGTTCTTCTCCGGCCGCAGCGTGCCGGCCACGCGGTCGAACTCGTCCTGGTCGCTGATCGTCCACGCCGAGGCGGTATAGCCGATGTTGCCGCGCTGGGCCACGCGATAACCGTTCATGGTGTTGGCGATGTCGATGAAGGCATCGGTGGAGTCGCTGGGGCTCCAGAACAGCGAGACCTGCGGCAGGAAGTTGTCCTTGGCACGCAGCGCGCCATACACCGGTCGATCCGGCGCGTCGCCGAGGCCACCGCCTTCAGTACGGAAGTCCACGGCCTTGAAACCCACGCCCAGTTTCAACGTATCGCTCAGTGCGATGTCATCGTGCAGGTAGAACTGCCGCGAGCGGGTCACCCAGCGCGAGGCGTTGTCGGTGAGGAAGGCCGGCCCGTACACATCGAACGGGCCGGTGGCGTTCAGTGGCTTGCCCTGCCCCAGCAGCGGCTGCTGGTACCAGTCGGTGCGGGCGGCGGCCTTGCTCTGTTCCTGCCAGAGCCCTGCGGTGAGCATATGCGCGCCGACCTCGAACTGCAGGTTGACCATGCCGCCCAGGCGGTTCACGCGCGGGGTCTGCACCTGCTCGGAGAACGGCGCGCCGTTGGGCGATGGCACGGTGGGGTCGGTCAGCGTGGCCTGGGTGTGGCTGTTGGCGTTGTACAGCTGCACGTTGCCGCTGAGCGCGGGCGTGATCTGGAAGCGGTGGTTGATGGACGCCACGCGGTCACGGGTGATCTGGCCGGTGTCGTAGGGAATCAGTTCGGACAGCTCGCCGCAGGTATAGGCACCGCAGGACTTTTCCGCGTTCTCCGGCGAGGCCACGTAGTACGCCCACGCATAGTCGGGATAGAAGCTGTCGGCCATCCAGCCCAGCTTGCGGATCATGTCGAAGGAGATGTTGTTGTAGCCCCAGACCTTGGCCTTGCTGTCGGAGGCGAACACGGTGAAGTCACCCCAGGCCACATCCTGCTGCGCCTTCAGGTTGCCGCGCAGGAAATCCTGCGTGCCCGCCCCCTGGTACTTGTCCGCCGAGACGCGCTGCAGGTCGACCAGCACTTTCGGGCCGTGCTCGCCCAGCTGGCCGGTCTGCGCGGACACCGTGGTGACCAGCGTGCGGTTGCTGCCCACGCCCTGCTTGATGCGCAGACTGGGCGTGTCCTGCAGGTCACGCAGGCGATACTCCAGGCTGCCGCCGTTGGCACTGCTGGAAAACACACTGACCGGCGCGCCGCCCGGGCTGACGGTGATCGCGCCGATGCCATCGGGCACGCCCACATTCACCACGCTGGTGCCGGTGAGCGAGAGGAATCCGCTGTCGTTCAACGGCACGCCTTCGAAGGTGATACCCATTTCATTCATGCGGAAGCCGCGCACGAACAGGCTGGTGGCGGAGATATCCAGGCCCAGGCCATCGGTGGCGGTGTAGCTGGCGCCGGGCACGGCCTTGAGCATGGCCAGCCCGTTGTTGCCGGTGACCATGCCATCGAGATCGGTGGCGTTGATGATGTAGCGGTTAGGGCCGACTACCTGCGTGGGCGCGACGGCGGCGCCGCGCGGCGTGGCGATGACCTGCAGGGCGTTGAGGGTGGTGGGTGCGTCGTTGGTTTCGGCGGCGTAGGCCGGTGCGACGAGGGCCGTGCTGAGTGCCAGGGCGAGCAGGGTCGTGGGTGGAGTGTTCATGGCCAGATCCAGGTGCAGGGGGAAGAGGACGCAGGCACACGCCCAGCGCGTGGCAGCACCGGCGGCGATGCTGTGGCTGGAATGCGATTGCGTTGAAGGGGGAGCGGCGCGGTTCGCGCCGGTCAGGGGCAGTGGAAGACGGTCAACTGCCGGGTAATGCGAGGGGGTGGTTTCGACGGGCGCAGTGTTGCACTGCCGTGCCGCGCGCACCATTGCACCGTGGTACAGCGCGGTTATACGCGGGTATCGTGCGGTGGGGTAACCTCAAGTACCGACGATTGCATTGCAAGGAGTGCCGATGATCCGCCGGACCGCATGGAAAGCATCTGCCTTCGCGTGGGTGCTGCTGATGTGCATGGGCACCGCGCAGGCGCAGGAGGGCGCACAGGCGCATTCACCGCAACGACTCGACGCGTTGATTGATGCGCTGGTCACCGCGCCGGGGCCGATCAGTCCGGGCCAGCTGTATGAAATGGGCGTCGTCGGCTCGTTTCACCTTGAGCATGATGCAGGGCTGCGCGTCTATAGATCGCAGCCGATGCGAACCACCGACGGTTACACCATCGACAGCGTGGAATACCGCGTGCGCCGCGGCAAAGAGGATGACATCCTTCTTCTGTTCGTCACACTTGCGGAAGCGCCGTGCTTTCCGCTGGAACGGTTGAAGATGCGCCACGCGCTGCAGCCCTATGCCTACATGCCCAGCCACGCCCCACCCACCACCGCGCAGAAGCGCGAACAGCACCATTCGCTCGATGTGGGCGCGCTGCAGGTCAAGATCCGCAGCCAGCGCGACGCTCCGCACTGCGTGCTGGGGTTCAGGCGCTGACCACCGCGCACTGCGTTGGTAATGGGCGTATGCAGAATGAAAATGTGCCAGCCGCACTAACACCTGCCTGTTGCAGTGAGACGTATGTGCGCTGCGTCAGGCTTTCGACTCTTGGTACGTTTCTCGCCTTGCGCCCGTCAGGGGGCTCGATGATTATGGCCGCGGCGGCCACCCGGACAATTGCGAAGCCTTCCGCACGCGCTGCCATGCAAGGCTCCGACGCCACAACTCGACACTTCAAAGGACGAACGTCATGTTGAATGGTTTGAAACCGCTCGCCGCAACTGCACTGTGCCTGCTCGGCCTCACCGCCTTCGCCCAGAATGCTGCCGCCGGGCAGTGGGTTGAAAGCGGCCGCACCGCATATTTCAAGTCAGCACCCTATAACAGCTACGAAGATCACACCTGCAGCCCTCACACGTGGATCCAGGGCTTTCCGGGTAACTGCGCCGGCGATGCATCCAGTGGCTGGGTAGCCAACTACGAGGCATCAATCGGGCTTGCCCTGCAAAAGATGTACGACTGCGACCACAATCCAAACCAGCTTGGCTCTTACTGCTATGCACGAGTGTATGCAGTAGGTGGGCACGCCTACTCTGGCGATCTGCCTGCCACATGCAGCGTCGGCACGTACGCGGTGCTTGCTTTGCAGACCGTTGAAACAATCGAGATTCAGTACGAAGAGCTCGGCGTCGACAGCGCCATCACTGCACTCGAGTACATCTGCCAGTAATACTTCTTTCCCGACGCTGCCGCCAGACGCGGCGGCGTTTCTAATGGTGGCGGCTTACTGCAACACGAACCGTTCGATCGCCCGCGCCACGCCATCTTCTGAATTGGTGGCCGTTTCAAAGCGAGCCACTGCCTTCACTGCGTCGATGGCGTTGCCCATCGCCACGCTGGTGCCGGCGAACTGCAGCATGGTCAGGTCGTTTTCCTGGTCGCCGATGGCCATCACGTTGGCGCGGTCGATGCCCAGGTGCTCGGCCAGCTTCTGCAGGCTGGGCCCCTTGCCGGCGCGGTGGTCGAACACTTCCAGGAAGAACGGCGCGCTCTTCAGCACCGCGAAGCGCTCGGTCAGTTCGGCCGGCAGGCGGCCGATGGCCGCGTCCAGCACCTCGGGCTCGTCGATCATCATCAACTTGATGAAAGACATCGACGGGTCCATGTCCTCCACGCGGCGGTACGACAGCGGCACGTGCGAGAGGTGCGAGTCGATGACGGTGTAACGGCTGATGTCCTGGTTCGGCGTGTACAGGCGCTGGCCATCGAGGGCCTGGAAGTGCACGCCGATATCGCGCGCGACCTGTTCGCAGTAGCGGAAGTCGTCGAAGCTGAGCGGGAACTCGGCCACGTTCTCGCCGGTGCCCAGGCGCCGCACGAGACCGCCGTTGCAGGCGATGCAGTAGTCATCGTCGCCATTGATGCCCAGCTCCTGCAGGAACGGCGCCAGGCCGGATACGGGGCGGCCGCTGGTCAGCACGATATGCACGCCCAGCGCGCGTGCTTGGGCGATGGCCGCCTTGGCCCGCTCGGTGAGCGTGTGGGCGGGGTCCAGCAGGGTGCCATCCATATCGATGGCGACCAGTGCGATGGTCGATTGCCTGCGGCCCATGTCCATCAACGTCCAACCTTGCATGTGGGGACCGCTATTTTAGGGCAGTCGTGCACCTGCCCGCCTCATGCGCGGTTCATACCGCCGGGCGCGGCTGCAGGGATACTCAGCAAGCCTGTGCGCCCCCCACCGCAGGACGGCCCCCATGACCGCCCTACCCTGGAGATCCAGACGCATGACCTACCGCGCCCCCGAGGCCACCGACACCGCACCGCTGGCCGAGCAGATTGAAGACCTGATCCACGGCCTGCCCGGCGAGCACATCCGCGTGGGCACGCTGCTGCAGGCGCTGGGCGATGAGGGGCTGATGCTGATCGTGATCCTGCTCTCGGCGATCTTCCTGATTCCGGTGTCGATTCCCGGGCTGAGCACGGTGTTCGGTGCGTCCATCCTGCTGATCGGCCTGAGCCGCGTACGCGACCGACGGCTGTGGGTGCCGCGCCGCCTGGCCGAGCGTGAGGTGGCGACCGAGAAGCTGAAGGCCAACCTGGGCCGCGCCCTGAAGTGGGTGCACCGCATGGAGCGGCTGTCGCAGCCGATGCGGCTGGCGGTGATGGTGCGTTCGAAGAAGATGATGCGGTTGAACAACCTGGCGCTGGTGTTTGCCACGCTGTTGTTGATGGCGCCGGCGGGGCCGATTCCCTTCAGCAACACCCTGCCCGCGCTGGCGCTGATGTCGTTCGCAATCGGATTCATCCAGCGCGATGGCGCGGCGGTGGCGGCGGGTTACGCGTTCGTGGTGGCCACGGTGGTGTACTTCGGCGTGCTGCTGGGGGGCGTGGGGTTTGCAGCGGAATCGGTGTTCAGTGGGATGCGGGGTAGTAGCGCGTCTGTGTAAACGCGTGCTGGCCAATGTGTAGAGTCGAGCTTGCTCGACTGCCTCTGATCTTCTGTAGAGCCGAGCCCATGCTCGGCTGCTTCTACCAACAGCAGTCGAGCAAGCTCGACTCTACAAAGGCCAGGGCAACAGGAATTCAGGCCCGGCACACCGGCGGGCGGGCGCCCATCCACTGCGCGGCACCGGGCCGCAGCACGATCACTTCCCCATCCTGCCCCTGCAGGTAACGCACACGAATCCGCGTGCGCTCACGGGTGATCGAAAACAGCGCCGGCGCTCCCGCAGCCTCGGCCGCAACCGTGGTACCGCCTTCCTCGCGCAGTACCAGCACCTGCGGTGGCAGCCCCTCGCCTTCGAAGGGCTGCCAGAGCACGGCCGTGCCGCCGCCGTAGGCGATGAAGGACAGCTCCGCGCCCAGCAGGTCACCCGATTGCGGGTGCACGCAGACGTTGGAATAGCTGCCTTGCCAACCCGATGCGGACACCGGGTTGGCAACCACAAGGCCCGTGCACAGCAGCGCGGCCCACATCAGTGCCCTGGACATCCCTGTCACTCCTCGGCCCATGGCCTGGTGTTGGTGATGGGCGAACTCTACTTCGCCGAGACCCGCCAGACCACATCGCCCACATCGTCGGCCACCAGCAGCGCGCCGTCGGCGTCCATCGCCATGCCTACCGGGGCGCCCATCAGGGTCTTTTCATCCTTGGAGGTGAAGCCGCTGACCACCGCTTCCGGGCGGCCGATCGGCTTGCCGTCCTTGAACGCGACGTAGACCACTTCGTAGCCACTCAGCGGCGAACGATCCCAGCTGCCGTGTTCGCCGATGAACGCGCCGCCGTGGTACTTCGCCGGCAGTGCCTGCGCGGTGTAGAACATCAGGCCCAGCGGCGCCACGTGCGAGCCGATGGCGTAGTCCGGCACGATGGCCTTGGCAACCAGGTCCGGCCGCTGCGGCTGCACGCGCTCATCCACGTGCTGGCCGTAGTAGCTGTAGGGCCAGCCGTAGAAGCCGTCTTCCTTCACCGAGGTCAGGTAATCGGGCACCAGGTCGGCACCGATCTCGTCGCGCTCGTTGGCGACCGCCCACAGCTTGCCGGTGCTCGGCTCCAGGTCCAGGCCGGTGGGGTTGCGGATGCCCGACGCGTAGATGCGGCTGCCACGGGTGGCCACGTCCACTTCCAGCACCACCGCGCGGCGGTATTCGACGGCCAGCCCGTTCTCGGTGATGTTGCTGTTGGAGCCCACGCCCACGTACAACTTGCTGCCATCGGCGCTCGCGCGCAGATCCTTGGTCCAGTGGTGGTTGATGGTGCTGGGCAGGTCGGTGAACTCGCGGCCCTTGTCGGTCATGCGGGTTTCGCCGGGCACGTAGTGGTACTGCCTGATGTTGCCGGTGTTGGCCACGTACAGCGTGTCACCGATGAGCTGGATGCCGAACGGCGAATGCAGGCCTTCGATGTAGACGTGCTGCGTCCAGGTATCGGTGCCCGGCGTGCGGCGCAGCAGGGTGACCCGGTTGCCGCCCTTGCCGGCCTTGCCCGAACGCGCCTTCACCTTGCCGGCGATCCACTGCTTGGGGGTGGTGACCGGTTCTTCGCCGGGGCCGTTGCCTTCCACCACCAGCACATCGCCGTTGGGCAGGGTCAGCAGGCGGCGCGGGTGCTGCAGGTTGGCGGCGATGCGCTCGATCTTCAGGCCCTCGGCCACGGTGGGCGCCTGGCCGTCGGCCCAGCCCACGCCCTTGGGCACCTGCATGGGCGGCATGAGGAAGTTGGCCGGCTTGGGCAGCGGCGGCTGCGCACCGGACTGGTCGGCCGGGTGGTATTCGGCCTTGCCCGCGCAGGCGGCCAGCATCACCGACAGCGAGAGGATGCCCAGCGTGGGCAGGATGCGATCAGCCATGACGACCTCCGTGCAGCACCGGCAGCTGCAGCGACAGCAGGATGAAACCGATGGCGATCAGGCCCACGGTCAACGCGGAAAGAATGGTGCCCGGCACGGCCACCGCGAAGGCATCGCGGCTGTGCACGAAGGCGTTCCAGATGGCCAGCACGATGGCGACCAGGTTTAGCAGGAAATCCACGCGGTCCAGGCCGGTGGCGGTGCCGTTGCGGCGCCAGACCGCGAACAGGTTGATCAGCCGCGGGATGATGGCGATGAGCAGGCCGAAGGTGATCAACCAGGCGGCCGCCTTGCCCCACATCACCTCGGCGGTGTTGAGGTAGAGGATGTCGAAGATGAGGGCGCCGACGAAGAAGCCGAACGGTATCGGATTCAGCAGGCTGAAAAGCGTGGTGCCCAAGCCGCGATGGGCCTGGGCGACGGGGTTGACCATGGTCGTGCTCCGGAGAGGAAGGGGGTACACGGCCGTAGTAGCACAGCCGGCGGGGAGGTCGCGCGATGATGGTCGATGGGAGTGCCGCCGGGCTTGGATGGATGTGCCACGGTCGCGGAGGGATGTGCCGACCAACGGTCGGCACCCACCAGGATGGGAGATGCCGGGATCAATTGCCCGGATGGACGTGCCAACCAAGGTTGGCATCTACCAGTAGATCCACGCCATGCGTGGATGGATGTGCCGACCAACCGGCGGCATCCGCCAATCGTGGCATCACCGATCAGACCGGCAGAAGCCTTCCGTCTTCACTGCGTTCGAAGGCGGTACCCGCTGGCGCGTCCACCACTGCCAGGACGGCACAATCGTAGTTGGCGATGGTGTTCACGTTGTACACGCCAGAGTTTCCCGGTTCGTCCAGGTACTCCTCGGTCTCGTCGCCGGCCAGAAAGCGCCAGCCACTGTCCACGTCGTTGTCGGGCTCCTCGCGATAGCAGTAGCCCACGGGCTGGCCATCAACGGTGATGCGATCGGTGGCGATGCACGCGCCATAGCCCTCCAGCAGCGGGCTGATCTGCTCGGCGGTGAGTCGGAATTGTTTCGGCTTCATCGTGCCTCCTCAGGGGACGTAGACCAGATGCAGGGTGTACTCGAAACCGGCTTCCGTTTCGATGATATCCACGTCCATTACCAGGTCACTTCGCCCTTCCGCGACGGTATGCAGGTCGACCAGGACCTTCCAGCGCTCGCCGTACCACTGGCTGACCGAGGTTTCCCAGGCGGCCTCGGGGAGCGGCACCAGGGTTTCGCCGTAGTCCTCGAGGATGCCGGTGATGACATCCCAGGTCTCGGCGCTGCATGGGGGCACGTTCGCGGCCTGCGGCGCGCGGCCGGCGGCGATCTCGTTGGCCATCCAGGTCAGGGTGGGACGGAATGCCTCGTCCACGGGGGTTTCGGTGTCCGGGTCTTTCCTGACCATCGGTCTTCCTTGAGCAAAGGGCCGCGAGACATGGCCCATGCATGATGGCATGGGTCGGGCGTGCCGCGCCCGGAGGGATGTGCCGACCAACGGTCGGCACCCACCAGGGCTCTGACCCCACACCAGAGCGGCCTCAGGCCAACGCGGCCAGCGCTTCCACCAGCGCATCCATCTGCTGCGGCCGGGTGAACACCGAGGGTGTGACCCGCACGCAGGCGCCTGATTCCAGGCCATCGCGGTGCGTGGTGAACACGCGGTGCTCATCCAGCAGGCGCTTCTGCAGCGCCATGTTGTCGGCCACGCTGGTGCGGCCGCGCAGGCGGAAACTGGCCAGAGCGCTGGCCAATGCCGGGTCCGGCGAGGACAGCACTTCCAGGTGCGCCATCTGCCGCGCGGGCACCGTCCAGCGCTCGCGCAGGTAACGCAGGCGTGCCTGCTTGTTGGCCGAGCCGATGCGCTGGTGCAGGGCAATGGCTTCAGGCAACGCCAGGTACGCGGCGAAGTTGACCGTGCCGGTATGCACGCGGCTGCCCACGCGCCCATCGTCGGTCTCGCCCATGTACGGGTCGAGGTCGGCCACGCGGCCCTTGCGCACGTACATTGCGCCCACGCCCACCGGCGCGCCGATCCACTTGTGCAGGTTGATGCCCACGAAATCGGCCTTCAGGTCAGGCAACGCGAAGGCGATCTGGCCGAAGCCATGGGCGGCATCGACGATCACATCGATACCGCGTGCACGCGCACGCTCGGCAATCTCGGCCACCGGCAGCACCAGGCCATGGCGGTGGCTGACCTGGGTCAGCAGCACCAGCTTCAGCTTCGGCATCCGCGCGAAGGCCGCATCGTAGGCCTGCAGGATCTGCGCGCGGTCGGGCACGGCCGGCAGGGCGATGCGCTCCACCTGCACGC
This sequence comes from Stenotrophomonas sp. S41, assembly GCF_016624625.1. Lineage (NCBI taxonomy): Bacteria > Pseudomonadati > Pseudomonadota > Gammaproteobacteria > Lysobacterales > Lysobacteraceae > Stenotrophomonas > Stenotrophomonas sp. S41. The sequence goes on from NZ_JACVTV010000009.1 coordinate 10,228, forward strand.
CGCGCCGCTGCTGCAGCCAGCGCATGGCGCCGATCATGCTGTCGTAGTCCACGTCGGCGTACAGCACCTGGTCGCCCGGCGCGAGGCGGTTGTAGCCGCCGATCAGGGCCAGCATCGCCTCGGTGGCACCCCGGGTCAGCGCGATCTCGTCGGCGCCCACGCCCAGCATGTCGGCCACCTGCCGGTGCACGGCCATGTACTCGGCGGGGAACGTGTGGCGCCCGTACCAGGCGTTGCCACGGTTCACCTCGGCGGTGTGCCGCTGGTAGCTGGCCAGGGTCTCGCGACCCATCGCGCCCCAATAGCCGTTTTCCAGGTGGTTCACTTCCTCGGTGATGTCGAAGTGGCTGGCCACGGCGGCCCAGTAGCCTTCATCGCGGGCCAGCACGTCCGGTGCCACGGTCGTTGCAGGAATCTCCATGGCCGCAGGGTAGCGTGCAGCAGCCATGGCAGGCAGTGAAGACAGCGCTGCGGCGGCCGGCAGCAGGGTGCCGGCGCGCAGCAGGTTACGGCGGCGGCTGTCCATCAGAAGGTCAGCCGGTACTGCGCGTACACGTTGGCACCGTCGGTGTCGTAGGGTGCGTTGCGCGAGTAGATCAGGCCGCGGCTGGCCTGGAAGGTCGCCTCGTCCGGGTAGCGGTCGAACACGTTGTCCACGCCCACGCGCAGGCTGTGGTGTTCGTTGATGCGGTAGCCGGCGGCCAGGTCGAGGAAGGTCATGTCACCGAAGCGCTGGTAGATGTCGCCGGTCGCATTGCCGGTGGAATCGGTCCAGGCGCCGTAGTAGCGCACGCGCGCCATCAGCGACCACGCGCCCACATCCCAGGTACCAGTGAAGCTGCCCTTGTGCTCCGGCAGGCGGTCTTCGAACAGCACGCGCTGGGTTTCGTTGGTGGCCACCGAGGTGCTGCCGTTGTCCACGCGGGTGCGATTGAAGTTGTACGCCAGGGTCAGCGTCATGCGGCCGTTGCCGAGGTCGCGCAGGTAGTTGCCGACCACGTCGACGCCGCTGGTGGTGGTGTCGAAATCGTTGGTGAAGTAGTTGACCGAGGTGTAGCCCAGCGGATTGGGCGTGCCAGCCGGAATGGCGAAGCTGGCCGACTGGCTGAAGCGGTCGCTGAGCTTGATGCGGTACACATCCACCGAGCCGGACAAGCCCACATCGGTGCGCCAGGTCAGGCCGAGCGAGGCAGTGCGCGATTCTTCCGGAGTGAGCGGCTTGGCGCCCAGCAGCTGCGCCAGCGGATCATTCGGCGACAGACGGCCGCTGGTGAAGATCTGCAGGGTACGCGTGTCCAGGCCCTGGGTGGTGCTGGTGGTGTTCAACTGCGCCGGGGTGGGCGCGCGGAAGCCGGTGGAGAACGTACCGCGCAGGGCCACGTCCGGGGTGATCGCAAAGCGCGCCGACAGCTTGCCGTCCACGGTATTGCCGAAGCTGGAGAAGTCTTCATAGCGGCCGGCGGCACCGATGCTCCAGCGCTCGCCCAGCGGCACTTCCATATCGACGTAGGCGGCGTGGCTGCGCTGATCCCACTTGCCGGCCTGGGTATCGGAGAAGCCCGGTGCGCCGTTGGCATTGGCTTCCAGGCCGGCCGCTGCGCCGGGGCCGACGGCGTACGAAGCCGGATCACCGGCGCGCACTTCATAGGTTTCCTGGCGGAACTCGGCACCGAAGGCGACGTTGACCGGCTTGGCCAGCGCGGCCACGTCCCACTCGTAGTTGAAATCGACGTTGGCGTTCTTCTCGGTCTGGGTCAGGCGGCCGAGGTCGAACGAGGTCGGGCTGTCCGGGCCCAGCGAAGCGTTGATCGCGTTGTCCAGGCTGTAATCGATGGCGTTGTGGCCGTACGACGCGCTTACATCCCAGCGCAGCTTGGGGGTGATCTCGCCGCGCAGGCCACCCACCAGCTGCAGGTCGTTCTGCACGTTGCCGTACTGCGGGCTGAAGCCCACCGGGTAGATGGAACGCAGATCCCAGCCGGGGAAGATGCTGGTGGTGCGGTAGGCGCCGGTGGTGGTGTCCGGATTGCGCCAGTTGAAATCGCTGACGCCATCGCTGTGGCTGTACAGGCCGAAGGCATAGACCTCCAGCGTATCGCTGGCGTTGGCCTTCAGGTTGAAGCCCACGCGGCGGCTTTCCAGCTCCGGCTGGCCCCAGCGCTGCACTGGGTTGGGCACGTCCAGATCCGGGTGCGCGGCCTGGAAGGCGATGGCATCGGGGCGCTGGCGGGTGCGCGAGGTGGCATCGGAATTCGACGATTCGGCGAACAGCGTCAGGCTGCCGTAGTCGCCCAGCGCCCAGCCGGTGCGGGCGCTGAAGTCACGCGAGGCACCATCGCCCTGCGCGTACTGCGAATAGCCCGCGGTGATCTCGGTGCCGGGGCTGTCTTCAAGAATGATGTTGATGACGCCGGCGATGGCGTCGGAACCGTACTGCGCCGAGGCACCGTCGCGCAGCACTTCGATGCGCTTGATGGCGCTGGTCGGGATCTGTGCGAGGTCAGCGGCCTGTGCGCCGCGGTTGCCCAGCAGCGCGCTGCGGTGGAAGCGACGGCCGTTGACCAGCACCAGGGTCTGGTCCGGCGACAGGCCACGCAGGGTGGCCGGGCGCACGAATACCTGGCCATCGGCCATCGGCAGGCGCTGCACCACGAACGACGGCACCAGCTGCGCCAGCACGTCCTTCAGGTCGGTGGAATCGACCGACTTGATGTCTTCCTTGGTGAACACATCCACCGGCGCCAGCGTTTCGAACTGGGTGCGGTTGGAGGCGCGGGTGCCGGTGACCAGCATGGCGTCCAGCTGGGTCGGCGCGGCATGGGTGCCGCCATCGGGGGTGTCTGCCGTACTGGCATCTGCTGCGATCGCGCCTCCTGCGCTGACCATGGAAAGGGCGAGGAGGATGGAACGCGACAACAACGAGCTCTGCACGACGGGTACTCCGGGACTGCACGACAGGGTCAGGCGCGCCTGTACAGGCGGCCTGGACAAGTCGCGCAGTCTCGGCGCGATGTGTGAAGCGGACGTTACGTGAACGCGACAGGAGGAAGTCGTCGTGGGCGGCACCCTCAGCTCGCGCGTAATAGAATCAAAGCATCGCGCACGCAAGGAGACCGCATCATGCGCCTGCTACACCTCACCCTGCCAGTGTCCGATATGGGCACGGTCGCCGCCTGGTTCCACGACGTGATGCAGCTGCGCGTGGTCGGCAACCACGTGCACATCGGCTGGAGCACGATCGAACTGCAAGAGGCCAACGGACAGCCGCTGGGCGGCGTGCACCTGGCCTTCAACGTGCCTGACAACCGCTTCAACGAGGCCATGACGTGGCTGCGCGAGCGCATGCCGCTGCAGCGCAATCCCGAAGGCATCGACTACTTCGCGCTGGAGAGCAACTGGCAGTCGCAGTCGGTGTATTTCACCGGGCCGGATGGATTGATCCTGGAACTGATCGGCCGCAAGCGCCTGCCGGCCAGTACGCATAGCGGCGCGTTCCACGGAAGTGAGCTGACCTGCCTGAGTGAAGTGGGCCTGCCGAGTGCGGACGTGGATGCGGTGCGTGCGGAGGCCAGCGCGCGTTTCGGGCTGCAGCCGCTCAGCCCGCCGTCATCGCATTTCGCGCCAATGGGCGATGACGAAGGCTTGTTGATCGTGGTGGCCGCGGATCGCCGCTGGTTCCCCGAGCAGAAGGACCTGCCCAACGCACAGGGCCTGCTGCTGCGCGTGGGTGATGTGCAGGGCAGCGGTGAGCTGTCCGATGCCGCACAGGGCTGGCGGGTGGTCGCGTAAATCCACGGCCCACGGTAGCGCCGGGCCGTGCCCGGCGGACACTGTCCCGGCGCGCAGAGACGTGTCAACCAAGGTTGACACCTACCAACTGCCCGACGCGCCACCACCGCCACTGCTGCCACCGCCGCCGGACCAGCTGGACGACGACGAGGACGACGAAGAGCTCGACGAGGAGGACGAGGAGCGCGAGCTGCCGCCCGAACCGCCACCTCCACCGCCGCCGCCCTTGGACATCAACAGGATCCAGCCGACGTACGCCGCAAACCCTGCCACCGACGACAGGAAGATGCCGGCATCGGAATCGCGTGTCGCGTCGACGATCCACAGCCCCGCCAACCCGGCCACGATGAGGAACACGAGCAGCCGCACCGCGAACTCGACACGGCTGCGCTGCCAGCAATCACGGGCAACGATGCAGGGCAGCATGACCAGGAACGCGAGCACGCCCAGCGCGATGTAAGCCGCCACGTGGATGACCAGGCCGGGGAACACGCCGCGCGTGAGCTGCAGGGTCAACGCCAGCACCGCGCTGATGGCCAGCATGGCAAACAGCGTGCGGCGGGTGCCGCGGCTGCGCCGCCAACTGCGCCCACAGCCCCAGAAGACGGGCACGAAGAACGTCAACAGCATGCCCATGCCGAGCGCCGCGCGCGGCTGGAAGATCGCCGTCAACAGCATGCCCACGATGATCACGCCCAGCCACTCCAGCGGTGCGCGCCACCAGCGGCGCGGCTTGGGGCCATCGCCCACCGCTGCGTCCGCAGTCTTTGCAGCGGCTTTCCGGCGCTTCTTGCGCGGCCCGCCCGGCCGCCGCAGCGGTGGCGGGTCCATCATCCGCGGTGATCGCCACAGGCCGACGAAGAACGCCAGCAGCGCGGTACTGAACACCACCGTATCGAAGTTGCCCCAGGCGATGTCCAACGGATTGTTGCTGGGCGGCGGTGGCAGCGGTTCGCCATCGATGAGCTGGACCAGCTGCGCGCTGCCGTCGATCACGCCCTGGTCGATATCACCGTCGCGGAAGCGCGGCAGGATCGTTTCTTCGATGATGCGCTTGGCATACGCATCGGGAATCGCGCCTTCCAGGCCATAGCCCGGCTGGATGCGCACGTGCCGGTCCTGCACGGCCACCAGCAGCAGCACGCCATCATCCACGCCTTTGCGCCCCAGCTGCCACTGGTCGTACACGCGCTGGGCGTAGGCTTCGATGCTCTCATCACCGGTGCTGCCCACCACCAGCACCTGCAGCTGCGCGCCGCCGCTGCGTTCGAACAGCGCGCGCGACTGCTGCTGCAGCCGATCGGTGGTGCTGGCCGAAAGCACGCCGGTGGGATCGACCACCGGCGAATCCAGCACGGGGATCCGGGTCTGGGCGATGGCCAGCAGGGGCACCGCCAACAGCAGCATCGCGCACCACAGGTAGGCCAGCAGATGCCGGTGCGTGTGTTGCGGTCGTGCCATCAGTTTCTCCATCGTTGTTCCTTCAGCCGCCCTGCCCGGCTTCGATCTGCGCATGCAGCGCCTGCAGGCGCGCCACCTGGGCGTCGAACACCTGCAGGTCCGCATCCACCAGCGCCGACCAGTCCGGTGCGTGGCCCAGCAGCTGCGCCACCTGTTCCTGCGGCGCGCGGTCGAAGCCTTCGGACAGCACGGCCAGATAGCGCTGGCGGAAGCCCTGCGGATCCTGCTGCTCCTGCACGTACAGCTGCACGGCAACCAGGCCGGCGAACAGGTAATTGGCCAGGTACAGCGGATCGTCGTACATCAGCCGCTTGGTTTCCCAGATGGCGCCCAGCGCGGGGTAGCGCTCGGCCATCATGCCGTAGCCGGACAGCACCTTCAGGGTCAGCGCATCGAGATCATCGGCAGTGCCGAGCGTGCCAGCGGCCATACCCTGGTAGATCGACTGCTCCAGCTGCGCCTCCTCGGAGGCGATGAACAGCTGCAGCACGATGTCATCCAGCAGCGACGTGAGGTAATAGGCCTTGGCACGCGGGTCCTGCGCCTGCCGGTACAGCTGGTCGCGGAATTCCAGCTCGTTGAAGATGGCGTAGGCCTCGTTCAACCACGAGGTGCCGTTGCGATAGAACGCCGACACGTTCCCGCGCTCCATCCATTGCCCATGCACGGCATGCCCGGCCTCATGCACGACCTCCACATCGCTTTCCAGCGTGCCACCGCGCTGGCCGACGAACAGCAGGGAGGGCACACCAGGGGCTGCGACCGGGAAGGCATCGGCGCTGCGCGGACCCAGCGTCGGGGCCATGTCCATGCGCCGCTGCGCCGGGTCGAGCAGTGCGCGTACTTCACCGGCATACGCGGGTCCCAGCCCGCGCATCGCATCGGTGGCGGTATCGCGCACCTGCTCAAGGGTGAGGACCGGCGGTACGAAGCCTGCATCGGGCAGGCTGAGATCCCAGATCTGCGGGTCGGCCATGCCCATATGCTCGGCATGTTGCAGCAGCACCTGCTGGTAGGCACGGCGCTGCGGGGCATGGCGCTGCACGGCGGCCAGGGTTGCCTGCACCGCATCCGGATCCAGGCCCATGCGGCGGTAACTGTGCTCAGGGGCACTGCCGTCCCCCTGCAGTTGCGAGGCGCGATCGTTGACCTGCACCAGCGCCAGCAGCGTGCTGGCCATGGCCTCACGCTGCGATGCCACGCCCTGCCAGTAGCCCTTCCAGCCAGCCTCGCGCAGCGCACGGTCCGGGTGTCGTGACAGCGCCGTGCTGTCCTTGCGGCTGTCCAGCAGCCCGCCGTTGCTGGGGAATGACGGATAGCTGGCGTGTTGCAGCAGCTGCCGCTGAAGGCGTGCGAATGCATCCAGGGCCGGGCTGGCCACCTCGTCCACGGCATCTTCCACGCCTGCAGCAGGCGGCGTCGTGGAGATGCCGGTGTTGCCCAGCGCGCGCGTGCGCAGCCAGGCGTACGGCGCCACCCAGCGCGCATCGGCCGGTGCATCGACCAGCGCCTTGCGCGCGATGCCGGCGGCGTCATCGCACACATCCGCGACGGCGCGCTGCGCCTGCACCGGGCGGGAGTCACGTGCATTGCGGGCGGCCTGCAGGTGCAGGTAGGCGCGATGGCGCTGGCATTCGCCGAGCAGGCGCTCGGCCTGCTGTACGCGCGTCGCGGGGTCCGTCGGGCCGGCATCGCGCAGCGTGGCGACGGCAGCAGAGAGCCTGGTGCGTGCCGCCTGCTCGGCCGCCGCATCGGCGAACCAGGTGCGGTCGTCGGCGTGCAACGTCTGCGCGCTGAGCGTACCGGTGGAGAGCAGCAGCACGCTGGCGGTGATCGATCGCATCCTGCGGGTGTTCATGACAACGTCCTTTGTAGAGTCGACCTTGCTCGACTGGATTCATCCGCAGTCGAGCAAGCTCGACTCTACGGCAGGGTCAGATCGATTCGTCTTCACGCTTGACCAGCTGCCAGCACGGCCTGCGGGCGAAGGTGTAGGTCTGCTGGTCGCTGGTGTCGGGGGTGCGCATCTGCACCTGCATCTGGCCATCGGCCAGGGCGGTGACCTGCATTTCGCGGCCGCGGCCCTTCAGCGTGGCCGGATCCGGCATCACCGGCCACTCGACCTCGGCCAGCGCGACGGTGCGCTCAACCGTGGCCGGCTCGGGCTCGGCGCCGGCATCGATGTAGCTGTCCAGCAGCGGATCGGCCGTGGCCGCTTCCTGCAGGGCGATCTCATGGCCGAAGTGCGCGAGGAACTCCGCGAAGACCGGGTGGGGGCATTGCGTGCCGGCGTCTGCGGAGGCCGCAACCGGCGCGGTCGGGGCACTGGCGGTGGCGGCCGTGCTGGTCGGGGCCGGCGCCGCAGCTTCGGCCGGTGCGGCCTGTGGCGCGGGCTTGCAGGCCGACAGCACCAGCCCGAGGGCAAGTGCCACGGCGGCGTAGTGAAGCTGGTTCAAGGGATCCTCCTGATTCCGGGTCGGTCGCGCGGGTGCCTGGCGCGGCAGGCAAGCATAGCCATGGGTGGGTTAACTGCGCTTCCACATCCGTGGTTGGGAACCACCGCAGGCGGCGGGGGTAGACTAGCCCGCTCCCGCCCGACCCTGGTTTCCCATGCGCACCTTCCTGCTGGTCATCGGCCTGCTGCTCTCCCCGTTCTCGACCGCGCTCGCCGCAGGCGTGCAGGTGCGCGAGGGCGACCTGCTGTTCGTCACCGCCGGGCACAGCGGCCTGAGCGCGGCCATCGACGATGCCACCGCCACGCAGGGCGCGACCAGCTTCGACCACGTGGCCCTGGTGGCTGCCGGTGCGCACGGCTGGCAGGTGCTGCATGCCGATGAGAAGGGCTCGCGGCAGCAGACGCTGCTGGACTTCCAGCGCGACGCGCGCGGCAAGCAGCGGCAGATCGTCGTGTACCGGCTGCGTGCGGCGCCGGCCGGTGCGATCGTCGATGCGGTTGCCAAGGCACGCACGATGCTGGGCAAGCCGTACAACACGGCCTACGTGTTGAACGAGGACAGCTACTACTGCTCGGATTTCATCGAGCGTGCCTTCCGCGCGCACCATGTGTTCGCGCTGCAGCCGATGAACTTCCGCAACCCGCAGACCGGGGAGATCTCCCAGCATTGGGTGGATCTGTACCGCGGCATGGGCATGGACGTGCCGCAGGGCCTGCCCGGCACCAACCCCAACGACATGGCCGCCAGCGCGGTGCTGGAACGGGTCGGCGCGCTGTAAACCGGCGTGCGCTGAAAAGCGAAGCCCCGCACGAGGCGGGGCTTCCGTGTTCAGACCTGGGGGGAACCAGGGTCATTCTTCTTCGTCGTGGCTGCCCTGCTGCTGGTTGCGCTTCTGCTGCTGGTCCTGCTGCTGTTGCTGCTGCTGGTCACGACCGCGACCCTGCTGCTGATCCTGCTGGTTCTGCTGACCTTTCTGGTTCTGCTGGTTCTGCTGTGCCATGTCCGTGTCTCCGAAGCCACGCGCGGAATGCGGTGGACGGGGCCATCGTCTGCAGCCGAAGGTTAACCATGCGTTGCAACCCAGCTAGGATGGCGTGCACGCGCCCGCGGAAACACCGCGCGCCCCTTGCCGCACAAGCCCCTGAAGGATTCATGCGGCGTGTGCATGTGCTCATGCCCGCACGGCAACAGCCGCATTCAGCGGCCTTGGCCCGTGTGACGCGCGCATGACGGCCTCATCCCAAGGTCCCATTTGCAGCCGCGCGCGGCACCGCTATGGTCAGGCGGACACCCGCCGGAGACGCGCATGGCCCCGCAGACCGCAGTACGCCCTTCCTACGATGACGCCCGCGACCGCTTCGATATCGCGCAGTGGCAGGCCCGGTTCCAGGGGCGCCTGGACGAGGGCCTCAATGCCTGCGTGGAGTGCTGCGACCGCTACTGCGGAAGTGATCGGCTGGCCCTGCGCTGGATCGACGCACAGGGTGCGCTGCACATGTACACCTTCGATGAGCTGCGCGATGCCGCCGCCCGCGCCGCACAGGTGCTGCGTGCCGCCGGCGTCGGCCCCGGCGATGTGGTGGCCGGCCTGCTGCCGCGCACGCCCGACCTGCTGGCCACCATTCTCGGCACCTGGCGCCTGGGCGCGGTCTACCAGCCGCTGTTCACCGCGTTCGGCCCCAGGGCCATCGAAAGCCGCCTGAAGACCGGTCACACCCGGCTTGTGGTGACCGACAGTGCGCACCGCGGCAAGCTGGACGAACTGGATGCCTGCCCGCAGGTGGCCACCGTGCTGACGCCCGGCCAGGCACTGCGCGACGGTGATATCGACTGGCGTGCTGCCACCGCGGCCGCCGCGCCAACGCTGGAGCCGGTGCTGCTGCGCGGCGATGCACTGATGGCCCTGCTCTCGACCTCCGGCACCACCGGCAGCCCCAAGGGCGTGCCCGTGCCGCTGCGCGCGATGATGGCCTTTGCCAGCTACATGGAACTGGCCGTGGACCTGCGCGCCGAGGACGTGTTCTGGAACATCGCCGATCCCGGCTGGGCCTACGGCCTGTACTACGCGGTGATCGGCCCGCTGATGCTTGGCCATGCCACCACCTTCAGCGAAGCCGGTTTCAGCGTGCACGGCCTGAACACGATCATCAGCCAGCTGGGGGTGACCAACTTGGCCGGTTCGCCGACCGCGTACCGGCAGATCATTGCTGCCGGCCCCGCCGCCAGTGCCGGCATCAAGGGACAGCTGCGCGTGGTCAGCAGCGCGGGCGAACCGCTGAACCCGGAAATCGCACGCTGGTTTGCCGAGCATCTGCAGACCACGGTGCTGGACCACTACGGCCAGACCGAGACCGGCATGGTGGTGAACAACCACCACGCGCTGGCCCACAGCGTGCGTCCCGGGTCGTCGGGCTTTGCGATGCCCGGCTACCGCGTGGCGGTGCTGGACGACCAGGGCAACGAGCTGCCACCGCGCACGCCCGGCATCCTCGCGGTGGACCTGAAGCAGTCACCGATCATGTGGTTCACCGGCTACTACCAGGCGGAGACGCCGGCCATCGCCGACGGCTACTACCGCACCGGCGATTCGGTGGAATGCGAGGACGACGGTTCGATCAGCTTCATCGGCCGCTCCGACGACCTCATCACTTCATCCGGCTACCGCATCGGCCCGTTCGATGTGGAGAGCGCGCTGATGGAGCATCCCTCGGTGGCCGAAGCTGCGGTGATCGGCGTGCCCGATCCGGAGCGGACCGAGATCGTCAAAGCCTTCGTGATCCTGCGTGATGGGTTTGAAGGCAGCGACGCGCTGGCGCACGAACTGCAGCAGCACGTGCGCCATCGGCTGTCCGCGCATGCCTACCCGCGCCAGGTGGAGTTCGTGGTGGCGGTGCCGAAGACGCCCAGCGGCAAGGTGCAGCGGTTTTTGCTGCGCAAGGCGGAGATCGAGAAGCAGGCGGCGGGTTGAGGGTTTCCGGTCGTAGAGTCGAGCTTGCTCGACTGCTTTGGCGTGGCCGCGCGAAGCAGTCGAGCAAGCTCGACTCTACAGGGCGATCCCCTACGGCATCACCGGCGGCACATAGGTCAGGGTCATGCCCAGCAGCCACAGCAGGCCCAGCACCAGCGGGATATGCACCAGCAGCTGGATGAAGGTGAAGCCGACGATGTCGCGGGCCTTCAGCCCCAGCACGCCGAGCAGCGGCAGCATCCAGAACGGGTTGATCAGGTTCGGCAGCGCCTCGGCCGCGTTGTAGACCTGCACCGCCCAGCCCAGGTGCGCCTTCAGTTCGTTGGCGGCCTGCATCACGTACGGCGCTTCGATGATCCATTTGCCGCCACCGGACGGCACGAAGAAGCCCAGCACCGCCGAGTAGACGCCCATCACCAGGGCGAAGGTATCGGTGCTGGCCACGTGCACGAACAGGCTGGACAGGCGATGCGCCAGGGTCTGCCCGTCGCCGCCGGCGGCATGGGTGAGGATCATCGCGATGCCGCCGTACAGCGGGAACTGGATCAGCACGCCGGTGGTGCTGGGCACCGCCTTGGCCACCGCGTTGAGGAAGCTGCGCGGACGCCAGTGCAGCAGCAGGCCCAGCGAGATGAACAGGAAGTTGTAGGTGTTGAGGTTGGCGATGGCGGTGACCACCGGCTTGTTGGCGAACTCATTGAACAGCCAGCCGAACGCCAGCAGCGAGAGCAGCACGGTCAGCAGCGGGCTGTATTCCAGCCATTCACCCGGGCGCGTGCGCTGCTGCAGCGGTTCGGGCTCGGCCTGTGCGGCGCCGGGGAAATCCTCGGCGGTGCGTGCACTGCCCGCCGCCGGCGCGGTCAGCCAGGCAATCAGCAGCGACACCAGGATCAGCACTGCGGTCAGCGCGATCGACTGCCACAGGAAGATGGTTTCGGTGAAGGGCAGCACGCCGGTGATTTCCACCAGGCCGGGCGGCATGCTGGCCGGGTTGGCCTGCAGCTGCGCGGCCGAGGAGCTCAGGCCCATCGCCCACACCGCACCCAGGCCCAGGTAGGCCGAGGCACCGGCAGCGCGGTAATCCATGCGCAGCCCGGTGCGGCGGGCAAGCGCGCGCACCAGCAGGCCGCCGAACACCAGCGAGAAGCCCCAGCTGAGCAGCGAGGCCAGCATGCTGACCAGGCCGACGTAGACCACGGCGCCGCGGCCGGTGCGCGGCACCCGCGCGAGGAAATCGATGAAGCGCGCCACCACCGGCGCGGTGGCCAGCGCATAGCCGCCGATGACCACGAAGGCCATCTGCATGGTGAAGGGGATCAGGCTCCAGAAGCCGTCGCCGAAGGCGCTGGCCGTGGCCTGCGGGGTCGAGCCGAAGCCCATCGCCGCCACCGCGACGATGACCACGCCCAGCACCGCGAACACGTACGCGTCGGGGAACCACTTTTCCGCCCAGGCGGCCGAGCGCAGCGCTGCGCGCGCCATCCAGCCGTCCTGCACTGCTGCCGTTGCTGACGAGGCCATCGCCTACCCTCCCAGGTTCGATGGACCGATTCTGGGCGGTAGGGTGCGGGCTGTCAGCCACCTATTGGTCGTAGAGTCGAGCTTGCTCGACTGCTTTGGCTTGGCCACGTGGATCAGTCGAGCAAGCTCGACTCTACCGGCAATGCGGGATGGGGTCAGAGCCCTTTCCCGGCGGAAAAGGGATCCGACCCCGGTCGATCAGCGCAGCGCCAGGTCCACCGCGATGCCGGCAAACAGCGCCGCGCCCACCCAGTTGTTGTGCAGGAAGGCCTTGAAGCACGGGCCGCGCTCGCGGTTGCGGCAGATCCAGAACTCGTACACCACCAGCACCGCTGCCACGGCCACGCCGGCCAGGTAGTACCCGCCCAGCCCGCCGCGCACGCCCACCAGGGCCATCGTGGCCAGGAACAGCGCGTACAGCACGCCCTGGATGACCAGGTCCAGCTCGCCAAACAGGATGGCGGTGGAATGCGAGCCCATCTTCAGGTCGTCCTCGCGGTCGACCATGGCGTACCAGGTGTCATACGCGGTGGACCACAGGATGTTGCCGGCATACAGCAGCCAGGCCAGCATCGGCACCTCGCCCTGCACGGCGGCGAAGGCCATCGGGATGCCCCAGCCGAAGGACATGCCCAGGTAGACCTGCGGCAGGTGGGTGTAGCGCTTCAGGTAGGGGTAGCTGGCGGCCAGGAACACGCCGATGAAGCTCAGGCCGATGGTCAGCCAGTTCAGTGTCAGGACCAGGCCGAAGGCCACCAGCATCAGCACGGCGAACAGCGCCAGCGCCGCGCGGCCACTGATCGCGCCGGTCGCCAGCGGCCGCGACCTGGTGCGTTCCACGTGCGGGTCCAGCCAGCGGTCGGCGTAATCGTTGATGACACAGCCTGCCGAGCGGGTGAGCCAGACGCCGGCGGTGAACACGAACAGCGTCCACAGCGGCGGCAGGCCACCGGTGGCCAGCCACAGCGCCCACCAGGTGGGCCAGAGCAGCAGCAGGGTGCCGATCGGGCGATCGGCACGCATCAGGGACCAGTAATGACGCCAGCGCGGCGTCGGCGCCGGATGCGGCGCGGAAAGGGGGGTGTCAGCCATGGCGATAGGATACTCCTGCGCTGGAGTTGCAGCGCTGCGACCCGGGCAGTTCAGGTCCGTGTAGTAGTATTGCGCCCCCCCACCCGGGCCCTTCCAGCCGGGTCGGTCTCCCCCAAGACTTCGCTGGCTGCAAAAGGAATTCAGATGAAGATTGCCGTCGTCGGCACCGGCTATGTCGGCCTCTCCAATGCCGTTCTGCTTGCGCAGAACCATGAGGTGGTCGCGCTCGACATCGACGCGGACCGCGTCCAGCTCCTCAATTCCCGCAAGGCGCCGATCGAAGATCGTGAGATCGAGGAGTATCTGGCGCAGCGGTCCCTGAATCTCCGGGCGACGCTGGATCCGAAGGATGCCTACGCTGGCGCCGCGTTCGTGATCATCGCCACGCCCACGGATTACGATCCGCAGACCAATTATTTCAATACCGGGTCGGTGGAGTCGGTTGTCCGCGATGTCGTGGCCATCAATCCCGACGCGGTGATGATCATCAAGTCCACCATCCCGGTGGGCTGCACGGATGAGCTTCGCGAACGCTTCGGCACCGGCAACATCATCTTCTCGCCCGAGTTCCTGCGCGAAGGCAAGGCGCTGTACGACAACCTGCACCCCAGCCGCATCATCGTGGGCGAACGTTCGGAGCGCGCCGAGACGTTTGCCGCACTGCTGCAGGAAGGCGCGGTGAGCAAGAACGTGCCGACGCTGTTCACCGATTCCACCGAGGCCGAGGCGATCAAGCTGTTCGCCAATACCTACCTGGCCATGCGCGTTGCCTACTTCAACGAGCTGGACACCTACGCCGCCTCGCATGGGCTGGACACGCGCCAGATCATCGATGGCGTGAGCCTGGATCCGCGCATCGGCAGCCATTACAACAACCCGTCGTTCGGCTATGGCGGTTACTGCTTGCCGAAGGACACGAAGCAGTTGCTGGCCAACTACAGCGATGTGCCGCAGAACCTGATCCACGCCATTGTGGAAGCCAACCGCACCCGCAAGGATTTCATCGCCGATGAGGTAATCAGGCGTTCGCCCAAGGTGGTCGGCATCTATCGCCTGGTGATGAAATCCGGCTCGGACAACTTCCGCGCCTCGGCCATCCAGGGCGTGATGAAGCGCATCAAGGCCAAGGGTATTGAAGTGGTCGTCCACGAGCCGGTCCTGCAGGTTCCGCACTTCTATAATTCCCGGGTCATTAATGACCTGGAGCGTTTCAAGGCAGAGTGCGACGTGATCCTGGCCAACCGTCTGTCGCCGGAGATTTCGGACGTCTCAGACAAGGTCTACACCCGGGATCTGTTCGGAAACGATTGATTTCAGGACATTGGGCCGTCGGCGCCCCCGCCCCTGGCAGGCCCGCCCCGGCCGCCAGGGCAGATTTTTCCCGCGGAGTTCGATAGAATCCCCCGCTACCGCCGGGAAACCGGTAGTGTCAGTACCACGCGCTCGTAGCTCAGCCGGATAGAGTAGTGGCTTCCGAAGCCATTGGTCGGGGGTTCGAATCCCTCCGGGCGCGCCATCTTTTCCTGCCTTCGCCAGCAACTTCTGGCGCCGTCTTCCGGCAGGAGCTCCCAACACCACCGTCGGCATCAGTCCCAGTCACATCACTGGCCGCGCGCGCGTGGGTCCACGTCTGGTCGGTGGGCGCCGGGAACGAACGGCAGTGAACGATGCATGCAGCCCTGCTGATCGCGCACCACGATGGACAAAGCCTGCCCCTCATGCACCGCGCCGGGCAGGAAGGCACCCTCGCCGTGGTACAGGAACGTCTCCACCTCGCCAGGGGCGACCACCAGATGCGCCGTGGACGGCGCGTACTCTTCCAGGTTGATGTTGAAACGACGCCAGTCCTGCTCGGCCGCATCGCGAATCCAGATGGTTGCGGCATTTCCGTGGACCTCTCGGTCGACGCTGAACAGCGGCAGCCGAAGCGGCCTGCCGCCGCGCTGGATGATCTGGAAGCGGCCCAGGGTCACGCCGCTTTCGGTGGCGTTCCCAACGTAGGTGATCGTCGCCTCGGGGCACTGCACGGCAACGGTCGGCTGCGATGCACACGCGCAAAGGCTTGCGGACAGGAGCAGAACGGCCAGCCGGATCATGGACGGGAATCCGGCCGGGCGAACCGGTGCTCATGGCGCCCGGCGCGCACTCTGGCGGGAAAGACTGCCTCACGCTTTGTCATGAAGCGCTCCTGCTCTGCTCGGGCGCTGCGGTGCCGTCCGGGGATGGCCTGCCCGGCCTGCGCACGTAGCTGCGGTTGGGATCCAGCATGGCACGGACGATCGGGCTGCGCGCATGCCTCGATGCAATTGTCCCGGCGGGAGAGCTGGGCTCGACGCCCCTCGGCCAGCGGCAGCGGTCATCGCCAGTCAGCGGCCCGCAAGGCCCTCGAGCCGCTCATTCCACGATAGCCTTGCGGCTGCGCTGCCCGAACACGGCTGCGTGCCAGTAGCTCTGGCGTCGCCTGAACCAGCGTGCGAAGCGCCGCTCGTCAAACACCTGCAACTGCCGCATGTCCACCTGATAGCGATGGAACAGCGCCAGCAGCTCCGTCAGCGCCTCGTCATCCACCCGCTGGCGATCCACCTGGATGTGGATGATCCGCCCCCGCCCTGTGACGTCAACCACGCAGGGCAGCTGCTGCAGCCACGCGAAGAAGCTCGCCTCATCCTGCCTGGAGTAGAACACCACGCTGTCGGCCTGGAGTTCCACCACGTTCCGTCCTTCCACTATCACTTTCCGTCTCCTGTCTCTCAGGGTGCTGCGGCAAACCCGTGCAGCGCCCGCACCCCGGCATCCTTCTCAACCAGATGCATGGTGAACAACTGCGTCGCATCCCGCGACCAACTCCCCTCCAGCCAGCGCCACGTCGCCGCATCCACCCGCGGCAGCTTCCGCTCCAGGTAGTAGACCCGGCTGCCATCGCCTGAAAAGTACCCGCCCAGCAGCCGCCAGCGTGCGCGATCCACGCCGGGCAGTGGCTTCCCGTCGCAGTAGACGTTGCTGTCATCGAAGGCGTACAGCGGCTCCTGTGGCACGCCCTGCAGCAGGTCCCCACGCAGGCAGTGCTTCATCCGCCGGCCGCCGTACCAGCCCCCCTCGCTATCGGCACCATAGCCGCCGCCGAGATCACGGAACGTCGTGCACTCCGCCCCGGACAGCGCCTTCAGCGAAGTCTCGTACTCGAAGTAGACGGCGTGGTCATCCAACCAGTACGCGCCGCACTGGCGGAAGCTGTCACGATCAATGGCCGGCAGGCGGCTCCACGCGTGGTAGACCGCATGTGCATCGCGACTGATGAAGTGGTGCGCCGGCATGAACTCGAAACTGGCCGCGTCGGCCTTGCGCAGCAGCCGTCCCTGGTGGAAGACCTGGCCGTCGTGGACGCGCCAGTACTCGATGCCATATGGACCGATGAAGCGCTGGTCCGGCAGGTCGATGATCTTCTGCCATGCCATGGGTTGGGGTTCCGCCGGTGGGTGGGCCGTAGTGTAGTGCAGGCAGAAACAGCAACGCCGGGCATGGCCCGGCGCTACCGTCAGATCAGGGGGCGGATCAGTACTTGCCGTCGAACGCGAAGATTGGCTTGCGCTGCTTCCACGCACCGGCGGTGAAATCCGGGAATTCCAGCGTCTGGAAGCTGTTGGCGATCGACTGCTCGGACAGCGGCGTGATCGCGCTCCAGGTCACCGCGTCATAGATGTCGATCGGCATCGGTGCCTTGGCCTTCAGCGCTTCCACGAAGGCGTGGATGACGAACCAGTCCATGCCACCGTGGCCGGCGCTGGCGGCAGTATCGGCGTTCTGCTTCCACAGCGGGTGTTCGTACTGGTCCTGGTAGGTCTTGAACTCTTCCCACTGGTGCGGCGGGCTGCGGCCTTCGATGTGGATCGAATGGTTCACGTCCATCCACAGGCCCTTGGTGCCCTGCACGCGGAAGCCCAGCGAGTACGGGCGCGGCAGCGAGGTGTCGTGCTGCAGGATGATGGTCTCGCCGTTCTCGCAGGCCAGGGTGGTGGTGACGATGTCGCCCAGCTTGAACTTCACCTTGGTGCTGGGGTGGGTGGTGCCGCCACTCTTGGCCACCGTGTACTCGTGCAGGCCACGCGCCTTGCTGGCGAACGCGTTGATGTGGGTGAAGCGATTGCCGCGGTTGATGCCGGTGTACATCGCGCACGGGCCGATGCCGTGGCTGGGGTACAGCTCGCCATTGCGCTGCACCGAATGCTCGGTGCGCCAGCGCGCTTCGCTCCAGCCCTTGGGGCCGAATTCCACGCCGCTGTCGTAGGGCTGGTTGGGGTCACCGGAATTGAACTTCACCCCGCGCAGGTCGTGCTGGTAGCCCGCCTGCAGGTGCACCAGTTCGCCGAACAAGCCTTGCCGCACCATCTGCAGCGCGGCCATCACATCGCGGCGGTAGCAGACGTTTTCCAGCAGCATGTACGGCGTGCGCGTTTCCAGCTGGGTCTTCAGCACATCCCAGTGATCCTGCAGGGTGATGCCGGCCACCACTTCGCAGCCGACGGCCACGCCGGCCTGCATCGCGGCAATCGCCATCGGCGCGTGGTACTGCCACGGCGTGGCGATGATCACGCCATCGATGCCCTTCTGTTCCAGCAGGCGCTTCCACGCGTTGATATCGCGGTCCTGGCCGTAGGCTTTCGGCGCGGGCTTGCCGGCCTTGGTCACCATCTCCACGCCACGGCCGAGCATGATCGGCTCGATGTCGCACAGCGCGACCACCTCCACATCGTCCCGGCGCACCAGCTCCTTCAGCAGCACCAGGCCACGCATGCCGGTACCGATCATGGCCAGGCGCACCTTGCGCCCTGCCGCCCAGGCGGGCGTCTGCGGCAGCAGGCTGCTGGCGGCGACGGCGGCACTGGCCGCGATGAACTCCCTACGCTTCATGGCAAACACTCTCCTCTTGAAGGTGCGCCGGCCACGACCGGCGCACCAGGGTCACACGAACGGAATCACTTGAACCGGTAGCCCACGGTCACACTGTAGCCGCGGCCGAAGATGGTGGCGTAATCGCTGGAATCGCCGAGGAAGCTGTTCGGATCGTAGAACGGCAGGCGATCGAACAGGTTCTTGACGGTGAAGCTGAGGTTCCAGGCATCATCCGGGCGCCAGGTGACGCTCAGGTTGGCAGTCCACCACGACGGTGCGCCATCGCACTTGCTGGCTTCCAGGGCCAGAAAACCGGCGGTGCAGGTCTCCTTGTTGTTGTCCACTTCGTCCACGCGGTCGCGCGCCCACTTGGTGCCGCCCACGTAGTTGACGAACATGCTGGTGGTCACCTGCTTGTAGGTCCAGTCGGCGTTGAGCGTGGCGCGCAGGCGCGGGTTGTTGTAGTAGCCCACCACGTCGCCGTAGTACCAGCCGCTTTCGTCATCCATGTAGTAGCGGTTGCGGTTGGCGATGGTGGCGGCCAGGCCGACGTTCAGCCCGCCCCATTCACCCAGCGAGAAGCGGCTGCGTGCATCGATGTCGAAGCCGTCGACCAGGGTCTTGCCGCGGTTCTTGTACTGGCCCACCACGCTGGCCACGTTGCCCACGCTGTAGCCGGGCAGCACGGCCGGGCAGCTCACGCCGCTGGCCGGGTCGGCACACATCGCCGCCAGCTGGGCCAGGTTGGCGCGGTCGGCATCGGTGATCGGCGAGCGCGAGGAGGAGATGATGTCGGTGTCGCGGCTGAAGTCCGGCGCGACGATCTCGTTGTTGCGGTAGATGAACCAGTAATCCGCCGACACCGACAGCCAGCTCGCCGGCTCGTAGACGAAGCCCAGGGTGGCGATCTTGGCCTTCTCCGGCTTCAGGTCCTGGTTGGGCTGGGTCATGCGGGCGACGGTGCGGCTGCAGTCGACGTTGGCCAGGCTCTTGCCCAGGTCCACGTCGCCGGCACGCTGCGACTGCCGCAGCAGGTCGGCGATGGCGTTGGTCTCGGCGCAGCGCACCTCATCGCGGTAGCCGCCCAGCTGGGCGAACACACCACCGCTGCCCGACTCGGCCAGGCTGGGCGCGCGGAACCCGGTGGAATAGGTACCGCGCAGCATCAGCTGGTCGAAGGCCTGGTACTTGAAGCCGATCTTCGGTGCGACATTGGCGCTGAAGTTCGGGTACTTGTCCACGCGCACCGCCGCGTCCAGCTCCAGCTTGTCGGTGATCGGCGCCACCGTTTCGGCGAACAGCGCGTAAGTGTTGCGCGCGCCGTCGAACCACGAGCCACCCTGCTGGGTGATCAGGCCGGCGGCGGCATCGGCATTGCCCGGCGTGTAGAAGGTTTCGCGGCTGGCGTTGAAGCCAAAGGCCGCGCGCATCTCACCGGCGGGCAGCTGGAACAGCGGGCCTTCGATCTTGCCGTCCAGGGTATGCAGGCGCGTCCAGGACTGGATGTCGAAGGTCGGGAAGGCTTCACGGATCAGCGCGGCGTTGGCCTCGCTGATCTCGCCGAACGTGTAGGCCGGGTGGTCGGAAATGATGACCCGGCCGGTACCCGGGTCGATCGAGTACGGACCGAACGCCTTCTCGAAGCCCTTCAGGTTGACGTTGATGGTCTGGTAGGTGGTGGAGTGCGAACCTGCCGTGGCGAACGCGGTTTCCCAGTTCCAGTCGCCGACGTTGCCGCGCGCGCCGGTCACCACGCGGTAGCTCTGGTCGGTGTTGCGCTGGCCGAAGTAGTTCGGCCCGGCATCCTGCAGCAGGTACTGCAGGCCCACCACGCCGCCCATCAGCGCCTTCAACTCTGGGCTGGCGTGGTTGTACTCGTTGTTCGGGCCCAGGTACGGGTACAGGAACTGGTTGACCGAGGTACCGGTATCGCGTGAGAACCAGCTGCTGGGGTTGCCGGTGGTAGTGCTGTAGGTGCGCGGCGTGCCGCCGTTGGCGCGCAGGTCGATGTCGGTGTACGTGGCCTCGGCGAAGATCTCGGTGTTGTCGCCCACCAGGAAGGTGCCGTTGAGGTAGGCGGTATTGCGCTCGGACTTGGCGCCGGCGTCGATCTCGTTGTTCATCCATGTTTCCCAGACGCAGCTGGGGCCGGCAGCCTGGCCCTGCAGCACGTTCTGGCAGCCCGGTGCGGCTTCCTGCACGCGGCGGCCGGTCACCGGATCGAAGGCGAAGTAGGTGCCCGGATTGAACTGGCCCGGCTTGCTGCCCACGCCCAGGCGCAGGCCGCTGAGGTAATTGGGGTTGTTGACGTAGTACTGGCTGGGGCGCTTGTCGTAGAAATCGCTGAGCGGAATCGCATCGCGGCGGTACATGTTCACCGCGCCGTAGACGTTGAAGCGGTTCTCGGTCAGATCGCCGAAGCCGGCGGTGATGCTGGCCTGGCGCTCGCCGTAGGAATCGATGCGCGAGGAGGTGTCGTTGGTGAAGTTGATTTCAGCGCCCTGGAAATTGCGCTTGGTGATCACGTTGATGACGCCGGCCACTGCATCGGTGCCGTACACCGCCGAGGCGCCGTCGGTCAGCACTTCCATGCGTTCGATGGCCGCGGCCGGGATCGCATCGATGTTGACGAACTGGGTCTGGAAGCCTGCCGGTGCGCCGTAGTACGACAGGCGGCGGCCGTTCAACAGCACCAGCGTGCCCTGCGCGCCCAGCCCACGCAGGTTGGCCTGCGAGGCGCCGTCCGAGCCGGTGAACAGCGAACGCGAATCCTGCTGCGCGGGTCGCGCGGCCGGCAGGTTGTCCAGCACCTGCAGCAGCGTGCGCGCACCCATGTTCTGGATGTCCTGCTTGCTGATCACCTGCACCGGCGATGCGGTTTCAACGTCGGTGCGGCGGATGTTGGAACCGGTGACCTCGATGCGGGCCAGGTCGGTGGCGTTGTCCTTGCTGTCCTGGGCGGCAGCAGGCAGGGCGATCGACAGCAGCACGCCGGCGATGGCCAGCGACAGCGGGGCGAAGGAACGACAGGGCGGACGGGGGTGGCGTGCGGGCAACATCGGGGTTCTCTCCTGGCAGGGGTGCGCGGCGGGTGGGCGGCGCGAAAGCGATTGGCGGGCAAAACGCTCCCGGGCCACGGCTCTGGAGCCGTAGTCGGAATGGGCGGGGGAGGAGCGGTGTTACGTGGGGGTCATGGGGCGACGATGCTGGCGGAGTCGCCCTCCTGGCCGATCAGCACGGCGTTGGCCCAGTTGGCGCAGACCTGGGCGGGTTGGCTGCCCTGCGCACCCAGCGTGCGCAGGCTCAGGGTGGAAAGACCACGGATGTCCAGCTCGGGCTTGACCACGCCGGGTGCCTTCACCAGGCCGCTGTCGTACAGCAGGCGGCCATCGCCCCAGACCTGGAACTGCAGGCCCCCGGCGGTGCGGCAGGCATCGTCGATGCCGAGATCGGCGCGCAGCAGGTTCCAGCCGCCTTGCAGGCGCAGGTCGATGCGGCTGTTGCCCCCGACGCCCAGGCCACGGCGGAACTGCAGGCCGTTCATGCGCAGGCCGGCGTCGCCACGGAAGGACTGGTCGGCGCGGACCTGGCTGGCCAGCGCGGCCGGCACCGGCAGCTCGGAGAGATACTGCTGCCGGGCCGGTCGCTCCGGTTCCTGGTGTTCGAGGATGTGGAAGGTGGACAGCGCGATCGGGCCGACATCGCGCGGCTGCAATGCATCGAAGGCGCGGGCGCTGCCCTGCGCGGCGGTGACCATCGGATCGGTGCTGCTGGCGCCGTCACCTTCGGGGTTCTGCACGCTCAGCACGCGGAAGCGCAGCAGGCGGCCGGCATGCGCGGGGAAGTCGATGCGCTGCACGCCCTCCTTCAACTGCAGGCGGCCACGCGCGATGGGCTCGCCCCACTCGCCATTGCTGTCGCCCAGGTAGACCTCGTAGTCGCGGACCTGGCCGTGCTTCCAGTTCTTGTCGTTGCGCGGCGCGATCTCGATGCCGTCGATCATCTTCCGCTCGCCGAAGCCGACCACCCACTCATGCGCACCGGTACGCACGGCCTGGTTGCGCACGCTGCGGAACCAGGTGCTGGGATCATCATCGAAGGCATTTTCCAGCGCGTGGCCCGGTTCTTCGGCCGGGCGGTTGACCACCAGCAGGCTGTCGGCCGGCAGTTCGCGGCCCAGCACCGGTGCGGCCGGGAAGGCATCATCGGCGGCTGCGGCAGCGACCGCGAAGTCCAGCTGCAGCTGCAGCGGCTGGCGGATGTCCTGCGTGGCCGTGCGCACATGCAGCGTGCCGCGGCGATCCTTGGCATCGAAGTACCAGCCTTCGCTGGCGTTGTTGAACGCGGCCGCATCGGCCAGCGCCGGCAGCGCGCGGCCACCGGCCTGCACAGCGCGCGGCGCCTGGCGGCTGAGCACGCGCAGGCCGTAGCGGCGCTGTGCCAGCTGGCCGTTGTAGCTGCCCTGCACCGCGTCGATCTGCACCTGCACCGGGCCACTGCCCTGCGCCGGGGCCTGCACGCGCACCACCTGCGTGCTGGATTCGCCCTTCTGGTAGCGGCGCGTCGTGCCGTCATCTTCGTACAGCGTGTACTGCGCATCGCCCTGCGGGTACAGGTCGAACGTCACTTCATCGAGCGGCTTTTCACCATCGAACAGCATCGACGGGTACATCGGCAGGATGGCACCGGCACGCACGAACACCGGCAGCGTGGCCAGGTCCACCTGGCGGTCGAGCTGGCGGCCCTCGGTACCGGCCTGCACGCGGCGGCCATCCCAGTAGTCGATCCATCCACCGGCCGGCAGATGGATGTCGCGGCGCCAGCCACGGCTGGCCGCCTGGCTGCGGTACACCGGCGCCACCAGCAGGTCGCGGCCGAGCAGGAACTGGTACTTGTAGGTTTCATCCTGCGCATGCGGGTCGCGCGGGTTGTCCCACATCAGGCCTCGCACCGGCGGCGCGCCGGTCTGCGCGGCCTCGTGCACCAGCCCGTACATGTACGGGGTCAGGCGCATCTTCAACTTCAGGTAATCGCGGTTGATGCTGCGGTAGGGCTCGTCGAACCACCACGGATGCTTGCGTGCGTTCGACGACCAGCCGCTCATGCCCATCAGTACGGGGGTGAACGCCTTCCACTGCAGGTCGCGGGTGAAGGTTTCGGCGCTGCCGCCGAAGATCGCATCGACGTCGCCGCTGGCGTAGGCCATGCCGGACAGGCCCGAACCGATCAGGGTCGGCACGTGCCAGCGGATGTAGTCCCAGCTGCTGCTCTGGTCGCCGGTCCACGCCACGGCGTAGCGCTGGATGCCGGCCCAGCCCATCACCGTCCACAGGAACGGGCGCGAATCGGAATTATCGAGAATGCCGTTGAACGCCTGGCGGTTGGCATCCATCGCGAACTGGTAGCCCTTGCCGGTCCAGGCCACGTCCAGCTTCTGCACGCGGGTACCGGCCTTGCCCACTTCCCAGGCAATCTTGTCGACGCCGTTCTCGGTCCACAGGCCGGTGCGGAAGCCATGTTTCGCCAGCCCCTGCACGGTCTCCGGCAGCTTCTGGTAGCCGCAGCCGTAGCCGTCGTTGGGCAGGATCCAGCCACCGGGCATGTCATGTTCGCGGTACTGCTTGGCCACGCTGTCGATCACATCCGGCGTGGTGCCGGTCGGGCCGTCGCTCCAGCCTTCGGGCACGGTGCCGGGCTTTTTGCTGTTGTCGGCGTCGTTGTAGCAGTCGGCATCGCCGTAGGAGAGCGCCCAGCGCGCAACCATGTTCGGGCGGCCGGTGAGCTGGGTGTAGCGTTCGATCAGCTTCGGCAGGTCGGCGCCGACGAAGTAGTAGGCATCGAAGCGGTCTTCGCGGTGCAGCAGGGTGGCCTGGTCGGCCTGGCGCAGGTCGTAGCTGCCATCGCTCCAGGTGTTGCGCAGCATGCCCCAGCCACGGCTGCTGAGCAGCATCGGCGCCGGGCTCGGGCGATCACCTTCTTCCCAGCCGCCGGAGTAGGACACTTCCAGTTCGCGACCCTTGAACTGGAAACGGCCGTTCTGCTGGCCACCACCGAAATAGCCTTCATCGGCCTGCGAAGAGAGCACCTGCACGCTCTGCGTGGCATCCAGGTCCAGCGGCTGCAGTTCCTGCCACAGCGCGGTCGGCTGGCCGTTGTCCAGGCGTTCCAGGCGCAGGCGCAGCGGTTGCCGCTGTACATGCAGCACCAGCGCACCGGTACGCACACGGATTTCCTGCGCGTCTTCCTCCAGCTGCACCTTTACGTTCGCCTTGGGCTGCGGCAGCACGATCGGTGCAGCCTTGTCGCCGGCGCCGGTCAGCGTGCCCTTGCGGCCGGCCTGCACGCGGATGATGTCCGCGGCCGGCAGTTCGATGCGGATGCGCGCGCCGCTGTCGGTCTGCAGATCCCAGCCGTGCACGCCGTCACGGCTGTCACTGGCGCTGACCGAACGCAGGTTGCCGACCGGCTCGGCCTGGGCCGATGTCGCTGCCAGCATCAATGCCGGCAGCAGGGCCAGCAACAGCGGCGAGCGACGAATGCGGTTCTCCACACGAACTCCCAACCCGTTCACCGGGCGTTTCGAAAGCAGTTGCGGCCGACTCTAGGGCAGTGATTCGAAAGATGTCAATAAACTGAAAGGAAAAAGGAAGATATATTTGATAGAAACGAAAGTTGTTGCGCCGCAATACTTTGTGTAAGCGCTTGCAACCCCCTGTTAAGCATTGTGCGATACGGCATCCGGCCGATTCTTGCGTTTCGCGATCGACCCCGTTCCGAGCAAGTTACGCCAGCCCATTTCTTTCTTTTTGCTTTCGATGTTTGACATTTCGAAAGAAAACACTGATGGTGCGCTGGCCCAACTGGAACCTCCGAATGGACGTCACCCTGCTTTCCGATGTGTCCGCCTGGCAGCGCCGCGGCGGAGCCGATACCGCTACCGAAATCGCCCAGCAGCCGGCGCTGTGGGAAGCCCTTGCGCAGGACCTGTCGCGTGCCCGCGACCGCCTGCAGGCCTTCCTCGGCGACAGCCTCAACGATCCCAACCAGCGCGTGCTGTTCACTGGCGCCGGCAGCTCCGGCTTCATCGCCGAGATGGTGGCCGATGCGATCAACGCGCAGTGGCCGGCCGAGGTGCGCGTGGTGCATACCACCAGCCTGCTGACCCACCCGGCGCTGTACCTGCAGCGCGACCGCCCCACCCTGCTGGTGTCGTTCGGCCGCAGCGGTTCCAGCCCGGAAAGCGTGGCCGCGGTCGACCGCGTGCGCAGTGACGTGGCCGATGCCCGCTTCCTCGACATCACCTGCAACGCCGATGGCGAACTGGCCCGCCGCGGCGCCGGCCGCAGCGATACCTGCACCCTGCTGATGCCCTCGGCCAGCTGCGATCGTGCATTCGCCATGACCAGCAGCCTGACCTGCATGCTGCTGGCCGCGCTGACCGTGTTCGATCGCTCGCCGTGGGAGGCACGCGTCGCGCGCCTGAAGCAGATCGCCGCGCTCGGCCGCGAAGGCCTGGCGCAGTGGGATGCACCGGTCGCGGCACTGGCGCAGCGCCCGTTCAACCGGGTGATCTACCTGGCCAGCGGTCCGCTGGAAGCGCTGGCCCGCGAGTGCGCGCTGAAGGTGCTGGAGCTGACCGCCGGCCGCGTGCTGGCGCTTGCGAACACTCCGCTCGGCTTCCGCCACGGCCCCAAGTCCACGCTGGATGGCGACACCCTGGTGGTGGTGCTGCGCAGCGTGCAGCCGCTGGCGCGCCGCTACGAACAGGACCTGCTGGAAGAACTGCGCCGCGACGGCGTGGCCGGCCAGGTGCTGGCGATCGGCCCGCATGCGGATATCGGCGCGGACGACGAGTACACGCTGACCGTGCCGGCACTGGACGACCCGTGGCTGGCGCCGGTGTGGCTGGGCTTTGCACAGCTGTTCGCGCTGCAGCGCTCGGCCGCGCTGGGCCTGACCCCGGACAATCCGTTCCCGGACGGCACCGTCAACCGCGTCGTCCAGGGCGTCACCATCCACCATGGCTGAGCTGATCGCCCACGCCTGCTACGGCATCGACATCGGCGGCACCAAGATCGAGCTGGTGGCGTGCGATGCGGCGATGCAGGTTACCTGGCGCCGCCGCGTGGCCACGCCGCAGGGCGACTACGCCGGCTTCCTGCAGGCGGTAGTCGCGCTGGTAGCCGAGGCCGATGCCACGCTGGGGCGCAGTGACACCGCCATCGGCATCGCCCTGCCCGGCGTGCGCGACCGCCGCAGTGGCCGCCAGCTCAGCGCGAATGTGCCGGCGCTGACCGGCCAATGCGTGGCGCAGGACCTGCAGGCACGCCTGCAGCGTCCGCTGCACTTCGGCAACGACCTGCAGTGCTTCGCGTTGTCCGAGGCGCACGGTGGTGCCGCCGACGGCTACCCCAGCATGTTCGGCGCCATCCTCGGCACCGGTGCCGGTGGTGGCTTCTGCCTGCAGGGCCGCCTGCTGACCGGCTTCAACGGCCTGGCCGGCGAGTGGGGCCACTGGAGCGTGCCCGGCCACCTGCTGCAGCGCCACGGCCTGCCGCTGCTGGACTGCGGCTGCGGCCTGCAGGGCTGCGTGGAGCGCTACGTGTCGGGCAGCGGCGTGGCGATGATCGAGCGCCATCTCGGCGGCAACGCGCGCGATGCCAGCGCAGTGATCACCCTGGCCGAGGCCGGCGATGTGCGTGCCCGGCAGGCGCTGGACATCCACCGCGACCTGCTCGGCCACAGCCTGGCCGCACTGGTGCTGGCGCTGGACCCGCACGTCATCGTGCTCGGTGGCGGCCTTTCGCAGTACGCGCCGCTGTACCAGCTGCTGCCTGCCGCCGTTGCCGCACATCTGTTCAACGGCGCGCAGGTGCCCCCCATCGTGCCGCCGCGCTTCGGCGATGCCGGCGGTGCACGCGGTGCCGCCCTGCTCGCCTGCCAACCCTCGTTTTCCTGATCGACCGGAGCCTGACCATGTCCCCGCTGCAGACCCTGCTTGCTTCCCACCGCGCCGGTGCCAACGTCGGCCTGTACAGCGTCTGCTGCAGCAACGAACAGGTGCTGCGCGCAGCCATGCACGTGGCGCTGGCGCACGGCACCGTGCTGTTGATCGAGGCGACCTCCAACCAGGTCGACCAGTTCGGTGGCTACACCGGCATGACGCCGCCGCAGTACCGCGACTACGTCGGCGCGCTGGCCGATGAAGAGGGTTTCCCGCGCGAACGTCTGATCCTCGGTGGTGACCACCTGGGCCCGAATGCCTGGCAGAAGCGTCCGGCCGCCGAAGCGATGACCCACGCGCGCGTGCTGATCGAGGCCTACGTGGCCGCCGGCTTCCACAAGATCCACCTGGACTGCAGCATGTCCTGCGCCGATGACCCGGTGCCGCTGCCCGATGCCATCGTCGCCGCGCGTTCCTCCGAACTGGCCGAGATCGCCGAGCGCACCGCTGCCGAACACGGCCTGCCGCCGCCGGTCTACGTCATCGGCACCGAAGTGCCGGTGCCCGGTGGCGAAGCCTCGCTGGCCGGTGGCCTGCAGGTGACCACCCCGGCCGCTGCCGCGCAGACCCTGGCCATCCACCAGCAGGCCTTCGACACGCCGCAGCTGCGCGATGCCTGGCAGCGCGTGATCGCCATGGTGGTGCAGCCGGGCGTGGATTTCGACCACAGCAGCGTGCACGAGTACGACCCGGCGGCCGCCAATGCGCTCGCGGATTTCCTCGAACAGCAGCCGCGCATCGTGTTCGAAGCGCATTCCACTGATTACCAGCGTGAGAGCGGCCTGCACGCACTGGTGCGCGACCACTTCGCCATCCTCAAGGTGGGTCCGGCGGCGACCTTCGCCTACCGCGAGGCGCTCTTCGCGCTGGCCGCCATCGAGGCCGAGCTGCTGCCGGAAGCGCAGTGTTCGCGCCTGCCGCAGGTGCTGGATGAGGTGATGCAGGCGCAGCCGAAGTACTGGCAGCCGTACTACCAGGGCGACGAGGCCGAGCTGCGCCTGCTGCGCCGCTTCTCCTTCAGCGACCGCTGCCGCTACTACTGGGGCGAACCGGCATTGCTGCAGGCGGTGCAGACCCTGTTCGCCAACCTGGAACGGCAGGCGCCGCCGCTGGTACTGCTCAGCCAGCATCTGCCCGAACAGTACCGCGCCGTGCGCGAAGGTGCCCTGGCCAATACCCCCAGCGCGCTGGTGCAGCACCGCATCGGCCAGTGCCTGGGCGAATACGCCCGCGCCTGCAGCGCCAACCAGGCCGGCAGCCGCAAGCAGAACGCAAGTTCTGCTGCCTCCGTTCTTGCGAACGGCTAATCTCTACCTTTCCTGACGAAACCGAGAGATGGCCATGCGCAACACCCGCTCCCGCCGGCAACAGATCCTGCAGCTGCTGATCGAGCATGGCTCGGTGCAGGTGGCCGATCTGGTCGAGCGCTTCGGCGTGTCGGCGGTGACCATCCGTGCCGATCTCACCCATTTCGAGTCGCAGGGCCTGGCCACGCGCACCCATGGTGGCGCCACCCTGGTGCGCACGCCGCCGCAGGAACAGGACATCCACGAAAAGGATGCGCTGAACCTGCCGCTGAAGGAATCCATCGGCACCGCCGCGGCGCGGCTGGTACAGGCCGGCGACAACATCATCATCGACTCCGGCTCGACCACGATGACCCTGGCCCGCCACCTGCGCGGCCACCGCGACGTGACGGTGATGACCAACGGCCTGAACATCGCCTGGGAACTGGCCAACGCGCCGGGCATCACCGTGCTGCTGACCGGCGGCCTGCTGCGCCAGCAGTCGCTCTCGCTGCAAGGCAGCCAGGCCGAAGCCAGCCTCAATTCCTACAGCTTCGACACCCTGTTCCTGGGCGTGGACGGGCTCGACCTGCAGTTCGGCCTGACCACCCACGATGAAGCCGAAGCCCGCCTCAACCACCGTATGGTCGAGCGCGCGCGCCGCATCGTGGTGCTCACCGACGCCTCCAAGTTCGGCCGCGTCAGCCTGCACCGCATCGCGCTGCTGGACCAGATCCACGCCATCATCACCGATGCCGGCATCGACGATGCCACCCGCGAGGGGCTGCAGCGGCTGGGCATCGAAGTGATCATCGCCGAGACACCGCCATGACCGACACCCGCCGCCTGCACGGCCGCATCCTCACCCCGTTGGGCTGGCGCCGTGGCCACGTCCACTTCGATTCGCACATCCGCCAGCTGCAGGTCGATGACCACAGCGGCGCCGATGACCTGCAGCTGCCGGTGATCCTCCCCGGCTTCATCGACCTGCACGTGCACGGCGCGGCCGGCGTGGACCTGATGCAGGGTGGCGACGTGGCCCGCACCATCGCCCGCACCCACCTGCGCTTCGGCACCACCACCCTGCTGGCGACCACCATGACCGCCGGCCTGGACGAGATCGAGCATGCCCTGCAGGGCGTGGCCGCGACGATGGCATCCCCCGATGCCGAGGCGGCCAGCATCGCCGGCGTGCACCTGGAAGGCCCCTTCATCAGCCCGCAGCGGCTGGGCGCGCAGCCCAACCGCACGATCGAGGCGACGCTGGCACTGGTGCAGCAGCTGCATGCGCTGGCACCGATCCGGGTGATGACCCTGGCGCCGGAAATCGGCGAGCACACCGCGCTGATTCCCGCGCTGGCGGCGATGGGCATCCGCGTGCAGCTGGGCCACAGCGCCGGCACCTACGAGGAAGGCGTCGCCGCGCTGCAGGCCGGTGCTTCGGGCTTCACCCATCTGTTCAACGGCATGACCGGCGTCGACCACTACCGCCCGGGCATTGCCGCCGCCGCGCTGGCACATGCGCAGTACGCCGAGATCATTCCCGACCTGCAGCACATCCACCCCGGCGTGATCCGGCTGGCCGCGCGCGCGATCCCGCGCCTGTACGCGGTGACCGACGCCACGGCCGCCACTGGCATGCCCGATGGGGAATACGCGCTGGGCGAACAGCGCGTGCACAAGTGCGGCGGCTGCGTGCGCCTGGCCACCGGCTCGCTGGCCGGCAGTGCGCTGACCATGGACCAGGCACTGCGCAACCTGGTGCAGGTGGGCCTGGACCTGGCCGATGCCTCGCAGCGTGTTTCCACCTTCCCTGCCGCCTACCTGGGCCTGGACGATCGCGGCCGCATCGCGCCCGACGCCCGTGCCGACCTGGTGGTGCTGGACGCCGGACTGCGCTTGCAGCAGGTGGTGGTGGGTGGGCATGTCGTCGATCTGAACGCTGCACACGCCTGATGCACGCCGTGCGGCGGGAACGCCGCATTGAAACGTCGCCGGGCATGGCCTGGCGCTACCTGGAAACCTGTCGATGACTGCACGCACCGCCCCGCGCTGGCCCGTACGCTACCTGCTGTTCATCGGCGGCCTCGGCGGCCTGCTGTACGGCATCGACATCGGCATCATCGCCGGTGCCCTGCCCTACCTCGAGGCGACTGCCAGCCACGCCTGGCAGCTCAGCAGCCAGCAGCTCGGTTTCGTCGTCGCCGCGGTGCTGCTGGGCAGCGTGCTGTCCTCGCTGTTCGCCGGCATGGTGGCCGACCTGATCGGCCGCCGCGGCGCGATGCTGCTGGCCGGCCTGCTGTTCACCGCGTCCATCCCGATCATGGCGCTGGCCTCGGGCTACACGCCGCTGCTGCTCGGCCGCCTGCTGCAGGGGGTCAGTGGCGGGCTGATCGGCGTGGTGGTGCCGCTGTACCTGGCCGAAGTGCTCAGCCCCGAGCGGCGCGGGCGTGGCGCCGCCATGTTCCAGCTGCTGCTGACCATCGGCCTGGTGCTGGCCGCACTCATCGGCCTGTACCAGGCGCACGCCGTGGACGCCGCCGCCGAGGCCGTGCGTTCGCTGCCGCTGGCGCAGCAGGCCCAGGAACTGTTCGTGGTGAAGGACCACGCCTGGCGCACCATCTTCTGGAGCTGCCTGGCACCGGGCCTACTGTTCTGTGCCGGCATCTTCTGGCTGTCCGAATCACCGCGCTGGCTGGTCCGCCGGGGTCGCGTGGAGGATGCGCGCCGCAGCCTGCAGCGCGTACTGCCCGCTGCCGACGTGGAGGCCACGCTGGCGCAGATCCAGGCACCGGAATCGAGCAGCAGCGACGGTCGCCGCGATCCGCTGCTCAGCCGCCGCTATGTGGTGCCGTTCCTGCTGGCCTGCGTGGTGCTGGCCTGCACCCAGGCCACCGGCATCAACTCGGTGCTGGCCTACGCGGTCAACATCCTCAACCAGGCCGGCCTGTCCGGCTCGGTGGCCAACGGCGCCGACGTGGCGATCAAGCTGCTCAACGCGGTGATGACCGTGGTCGCCCTGTTGCTGGTCGACCGCAAGGGCCGCAAGTTCCTGCTGATGCTGGGCAGCGGTGGCATCTGCGTGGCCCTGCTGGCCGCCGCAACGCTGTTCTTCCAGGCCGAGCGCGGCCGCGCCGATGTGCAGCCGCAGCTGCAGGCCGCAGTGAGTGGTGACGGTCTGCAGCTGGTGCTGGATGACGCGCAGTGGCAGCGGCTGGCGGGCAGCACCGACAGCGAGGGCCGGCCGCTGCAGCTGACCGTGTCCTATGCCTATGGTGATTTCACCAACGTGCGCGCCCTGCGCAGCGACAACCTGGGTGACCGCGAACTGCGCATCGAACGTGCCGGTACGGTGCAGCCGGACAGCGTCATCGGCGCCTTCTTCCGCCACCTGCACCTGAACCCCTTCGCCGACCCGGCCAGCGCCGCACAGGCACCGCTGCGCATCGAACAGGCGCGCATCGGTCCCGTGCCGCCGCCAGCCCATGGCTGGGCGGTGGCCGCGTGCATCCTGGTGTTCGTGGCGTTCTTCGCGGTCGGCCCCGGTGTCTGCGTGTGGCTGGCGCTGTCGGAGCTGATGCCCAACCGCATCCGCTCCAATGGCATGAGCATCGCGCTGCTGATCAACCAGTTCGTGTCCACCACCATCGCCGCGCTGTTCCTGCCCACCGTCGGCCACTACGGCTACGCCAGCATGTTCCTGTTCTGGGCCGGCTGCACGTTCGTGTTCTTCCTGCTGGCCGCGCTGTGGCTGCCGGAAACCAAGGGCAAGTCGCTGGAAGAGATCGAAGCGCGGTTTGCCCGGTAGCGGTGGAACTCAGCGCAAGGGCTGGGGACCGCCGTCGGTGATGTGACGGACCATGGCCTGCACCTCATCCGCCGTCATGACCATTCCGGCGATCTGCATGTCTTCAGCGAACGGACCGTACACCGTGGCCACGGTCAGCACCCGCTGGTCCACGGTCACCGCCATCTGTTGACCGACCGCCGCCTCGGTGGCTGCCAGCAGGCGATCCTTTGTTTCCTCGCGCATGCGGAACCTCATCGCAGGCTGCCCGGCCGTATCCTTGACGATGCGCACATCGATGATGTCCGCGCTGGTGACCAAGGGAGGCTCCTTCAGCGCCAGCTGTCGACCCTGGTAGTGGTAGGTGCCCTGCTGCTGTGGATCCACCAGGCGCATCTGCACCTGCACGCCCGCATGCGGTGCCCGCGGCTTGTGCGGGATATCGCAGCCTGCGAGTGTCATCACAGCAAGCCACGCCATGACGCCAACCTCCAGCCGCCATCGAGCGCCTGCACCTGCCCTCATCGCAACTTCCTCAGCTTTACTGCCACAACAATCTGCAGTATGCCGTAGAGCAGGCTGCCAATGCCGATCCACAACGTGGTGATGGCGACGCCGGCCAGCGGGTTGGCCGCAAACAGCAGGCCCAGCACGATGGCCAGCACGCCGCTGAGGATCAGCAGCCATTCGCCCTGGATGTGCCTGCGCACGCGCACGGCGAACACGATGCGGTAGATGCCCGCCACCAGCAGCCAGGCGGCCAGCAGCAGCACCAGCACACTGGCGGTGGCCAGCGGGTTGATCACCGCCAGCGTGCCGAAGCCCAGCGACGCCACCGCGTACAGCAGCAGCCAGCCACGTGGCGCGCCGTTGCCGCCGGTGATCAGCGCGAGCAGGCTGATGACCCCTTCAACAATGGCCATCAGGCCCAATGCCCAGGCCAGCGCGGTGGCTGCGGCCATCGGCCAGCCGATCGCAGTGATACCGAAGCCCAGCGCGACCACGCCATACAGCAGCAGGATCGACCAGCTGCGGCCGATGGCCGACAACAACGGCGACGGGGAAGATTCGGGAGACAGCATGACCACTCCTTCGATCAGGTTCCGAGCCCCATCCTAGCGCCCGCCTCGTAGAGGGCACCATCACGGCACGCGCGCGCAGACCTGTCGGCCTCCGCTGCGTGGCGTCGATTGGTTGAATCGACGGGGTAGAGTCGACCGTTGGTCGACTGGCGCTATCCAGATCGAAAGGCAGTCGACCAACGGTCGACTCTACCGATGTGCATCACAGGCACGGGCACTCACGGCACCCGCGCGCAGACCCATACGCGCACCTCCGCCGCCCCCACCAGCCGCAGCGTCTCCGCCACTTCCAGCACCGTGCTGCCGGTGGTCATCACATCGTCCACCACGGTCAGGTGCGGTGGCACCGTACCCCGCACATCGAAGGCGTCGAACAGATTCTCGCGGCGCTGTTCGGCACTGCGCTCCGACTGTGGTGCCGTATGCCGGCGCCGGTACAGGCCGCGCCACACCGGCTGCCGCAGCAGCCGGCACAGCTCCCCGGCCTGGTCATAGCCGCGTTGGCGCAGCCGACGCGGATGCAACGGGACCGGCACCAGTAGCGGGCAGGCCCACGGTGGCGGCCTGCGCTGCATCAGCTGGGCAAGCAGGCGACCCGCCGCGAGGTCCTGATGGAATTTGTAGCGCACCAGCAGCTGGTCCACCGGCGGCAGGTACAGCAGGCTGGCATGGGTGGCAGCCTGCGGCGGCGGCTCCTCGCGGCAGGTGCCGCAGACCGGCAGCGCGCTGTCCGGCAACGGCAGAGCACAGCGCAGGCAGGCGCGGCCGGACCAGGGCATATCGGCCAGACAGGCGGCGCACAGATCCAGGCCATCATCGCCGGGGTCATCGCAGACCAGGCAGCGCAGCGGCAGCAGCAGGCGCAGGGCGGAATGCAGATGGTCTGCGAGGGCGTGGGGAAGGCGCATGCCGCAGGGTTGCCGTACCAGCATGCGGAAACCATCGGTGAAGCCCCCGCGCCTGCGTCAGCCAATGGCCGGTCAAGCGCTCCGCTGCGTCTCGCCCGCCAGCAACGGCGGCAGCACCTGCCCCAGCCAATCAATGAACACCCGTAGCCGCGGCGTCACATGCCGGTTGTTCGGGTACACCACGTGGAACGGGTACGGTGCCGGTCGCCATGGCTGCAGCACTTCCACCAGCGCCTTGCTGCGCAGCGCAGCGCCCGCCGCATAGCTGAAGGTCTGCACCAGGCCCATGCCTGCAACGGCGGCGGCCAGATGGGCATTGCTTTCGTTGATGCCGATGCGGTGCTCGGCCTTGATCTCGAACGCACCGTCTTCGCCACGAAAACGGAACGGTACCGCGCGGCCATTGGACGGGAGCAGGTAGCTGACCAGGCGGTGGCCGTTGCGCAGCTCCTCGGGGTACGCAGGAATGCCGTGCGCCTTCAGGTAGCGCGGGCTGGCGCAGGTGATCAGGTGCGCATCGCCCAGGTGACGGGCCACCAGCGTGGAATCATCCAGTACGCCGCCGCGGATCACGCAGTCCACGTTCTCGCTGATCAGGTTGACCGTGCGGTCTGAAACACCCAGTTCGATGCGGATGTCCGGGTATCGCGCCATGAAATCGGGAAGCACCGGAATCAGCACATCGCGTGCGGTGGAGCCACCGATGTCCACGCGCAGCAGCCCGCGCGGTGCACCGCGTGCGGCGCTGAACGAGGCATCGACATCCTCGAGGTCGCGCAGCAGGCGGCCGGCCTTCTCGTAGTACGCCTGGCCTTCGGCGGTGACCGACACGCGGCGCGTGGTCCGCTGCAGCAGGCGTACGCCCAGGTGGGTTTCCAGTTCGCGCACCAGCTTGCTCAGCGAGGTGGTGGGCATGTCCAGCGAATCGGCGGCACGGGTGAAGCTGCCGGCCTCGACGACACGGGCAAAGGCACGGATGGCAGTGAGCTGGTTCATGCCGCAGATTATGCACGTGCATGCACAGTCATTGTCATTACGCAGGATTTATCGCAGCCGCGCCGCCGCCCATCATTCTCCCACCCGCTGCCCCCCCTCCCCCGGCAGCCCTTACAGGAGAACACCATGAGCACTGGTTTCAACGACAAGATCGCCCTCGTCACCGGCGGCACCACCGGCATCGGCCTGGCCACTGCCCAGCACCTGGCCAACCTGGGCGCCAAGGTCTTCATCACCGGCCGCCGCCAGCCGGAACTGGACGCCGCGGTGGCCACCATCGGCGCGCAGGCCATCGGCATCCGCGCCGATGCCGCGCAGCCCAGCGACCTCGATGCGGTCTACGCGCAGATCGCCCGCCAGGCCGGCCGCCTTGACATCCTGTTCGCCAACGCCGGCGGCGGCGACATGCTGCCGCTGGGCGCCATCACCGAAGAACACTTCGACCGCATCTTCGCCACCAACGTGCGCGGCGTGCTGTTCACCGTACAGAAGGCGCTGCCGCTGCTGGTTGATGGCGCTTCGGTCATCCTCACCGGCTCGACCGTCTCGATCCAGGGCACGGCCAACTTCAGCGTGTACAGCGCCAGCAAGGCCGCCGTGCGCAACTTCGCCCGCTCGTGGGCGCTGGACCTGAAGGAGCGCCGCATCCGGGTGAACGTGGTCAGCCCCGGCCCGATCCGCACCCCCGGTCTGGGCGACCTGGTGCCCGACGAAGCCCGCCAGGGCCTGTTCGATCACCTTGCCGCGCAGGTACCGCTGGCGCGCCTCGGCGAACCGCAGGAAGTGGCCAATGCCGTGGCTTTCCTGGCCTCGGATGCGTCCAGCTTCGTCAACGGCATCGAGTTCTTCGTCGATGGCGGCATGGCCCAGGTGTAATGCCGGTCGGCCACTGCGATCGGGTTTGAATCAGCGCTGCCGGCCCAGGCCGGCATGCGCTTGCTGATACAGGATGTGCGTCAGCTCGTACTGGTTGCAGGCTCGCTCCGGCAGCGCACCGTCTTCGCCGGGCACACCCACCTCGAATCCCTCTTCCACATCCTCGTAGTAGAGCCACCCGTCAGCGAGATGGGCGACGACCCAGGCCGGCTCGACCCCACCCAGGCGATGCAGTGGCACCCTATGGAACGGCACGCGTAGTGTGGCGAAGGCAGCCTGCTGGTCGGGCGTGCAGTCATCGAGCTGCTTCGCGACCAGCGCTTCCATCTCCGCCCGCGTGAGCGGCCGCCAAGGACCCGCCATGCCGTCAGTCCTTGACCGAAGACGGCTGCTCTGCCATCGCCTTGGCACGCATGCGCAGGCTCTCGTTGCTGGCCTTGAAGGTTTCCACCAGCGCATCGCAAGCCACCTTGGAGGCACCGCAGCGCACCTGCATCGCCACACTGGCGTCGCCATCGTGCGAGACCAGCTCGCGGCGCACGATCGACGGATGCCAGCCATTAGCGGGCGTGGTCACCGACCAGAACACCTGCTGCTGGAAGTCCTGCAGCACCACCCAGTCGTTCTCCTCGCGCTCGCGTACGTGCGGAAGCGCGCGCAGGGCCTTCAATGCTTCATCGGGTGTTGCATAGGGAATGGAAGCACCACGTGCCTCCTGCGCACCCGCCTGCTGCATGCACGCCAGCAGGCCGGCGGTCGCGGCCACCAGCAGCCACCGGTGAACGGGATATCGTTCCTGCACGTGACTCCGCTCCTGTCAGTCGCAATCCTGGTAACCACCCACCACGCCGCAGCGCCTGCAACAGAACAGGTAGGCCGTCGGTGAACCGTCCTTGTCCAACGCAGCAAGGAAATGCTGCCACTGCGGCCCGTCGTCCAGCCCGGTGCTGTCCTGGATCGCCGCCACCGCGGCTTCACCGTGTGCTTCCAGTTCGGCGCGACCGGCGCGGCCGATGAACTGCGCGGCATCGCCGCAATGGGTCCACCACTGTTCCTGCTGCCAGCCGTTGAAGCCGGGCGTGCGCTGCGCAATCACGTCGATGATCTCCTCATCGACTTCATCCCACTCGCCGCCACCACCGACGCCTTCCTCATCACTGAAGATGACTCCCAGGCGCTCATGCGCGGAGCCATCGGCGATGCACCACGGGCAGATTTCGTGCCCGTACTCTTCTTCGGCATAGACCGGCCCGGTGTACACGTAGCCACGCGACTGCCCGCAGCACACGCACGGCGTATCGGCGGCCACCACGCTGCCGGTGGCGATGGGATCGGGGTGGTAGGTGAAGCGCGGCAGATCCATGGCAGTTCCGTTGCTGGGCGGCCCAGTGTAGCGGTGCGGTCAGGGCCAAATATGATGTAAACCATCGCATGCAACATTTAGTTGACAGTCCTCGGCAACCCACCCACACTGCCGCCCTCGCTCCACGCCCCTCCAAGGTCCCGCCATGGCTCCTGCCATCCGCCACGACTGGCAGCACGATGAACTGCAGGCGCTGTTCGACCTGCCCCTGCCCGAGCTTCTGTTCCGCGCCGCCAGCGTGCATCGCGCGCACTTCGATCCGGCCCAGGTGCAGGTGTCCACGCTGCTGTCGGTGAAGACCGGTGGCTGCCCGGAAGACTGCGCGTATTGCCCGCAGGCGCAGCGCTACAGCACAGGCGTGAGCGCGCAGAAACTGATGGATACCGATGCCGTGCTGGCCAAGGCACGCCAGGCCAAGGCCGCCGGTGCATCGCGCTTCTGCATGGGTGCGGCGTGGCGTTCGCCGAAGGACCGCGACGTTCCAAAGGTGGCTGCGATGATCGCCGGGGTGAAGGCGCTCGGCCTGGAAACCTGCGCCACCCTCGGCATGCTCAGTGGCGACCAGGCGCGCGCGTTGAAGGATGCCGGCCTGGACTACTACAACCACAATCTCGATACCGCGCCGGACTACTACGATTCGATCATCCACACGCGCCAGTACCAGGACCGTCTGGATACGCTGGGCCACGTGCGCGATGCCGGGCTGAAGACCTGCTGCGGCGGCATCGTCGGCATGGGCGAGACGCGCGCACAGCGCATCGGCCTGCTGCTGGCGCTGGCCACGCTGCCGGCCCATCCCGATTCGGTGCCGATCAACAAGCTGGTGCAGGTCGCAGGTACGCCGTTGCATGGCAGCGCAGAACTGGACCCGTTCGAGTTCGTGCGGATGATCGCGGTGGCACGCATCGCGATGCCGCGTTCGATGGTGCGCTTGTCGGCCGGTCGCGAAGCGATGAGCGATGAGCTGCAGGCGCTGTGCTTCCTGGCCGGTGCCAACTCGATCTTCTACGGCGAAAAACTGCTGACCACCGGCAACCCGGAAAGCGAGCGCGACCTTGCCCTGTTCGCGCGCCTCGGCCTGCAGCCGATGCCCGTGCAGGTGGACGCCGAAGACCACGACCACGGCGGTACCGTGCATGCCGATATCAGCGCCGATGGCCCCGGCTGTGGCTGCGCCCACGCCGCGTGACACGCCGCGTGATAGGGGCGTCGAGCAGGCGTGGCGGCAACGCGCTACCCTAGCCGCCCCGTCGTCGCCTGTAGCCAGCATGGCCCGCCCCGACCTGACCGCCCGCCTCCAAGCCCAGCGCGCGTTGCGCGATGCACAAGGCCGTCGCCGCCCGCGGCGCACGGTCACCCGTCGTGATGGCGTGCGCCTGGAAATTGACGGGCGCTGGTTGACCGGGTTCTGCAGCAACGACTACCTCGGCCTGGCCCAGCAGTTCAGCGTGGTCAACGCGCTGCAGGATGCGGCCGCACGCGAAGGCACCGGCGCCGGTGCCTCGCACTTGGTCTGTGGCCACCACGCGCTGCACGACGCGCTGGAACGCGAAGTGGCCGACTGGCTCGGCTATCCGCGCGCCCTGCTGTTCGGCAGTGGCTTCGCCGCCAACCTGGCGGTGCAGCAGGCGCTGCTCAGCGAAGAAAACGACGTCTGCGTGCAGGACAAGCTCAACCACGCCAGCCTGCTCGATGCCACGCGGCTGGCCGGTGCGCGCCTGCGCCGCTACCCGCACCTGGATCCGGAAGGCGCCATGCGCCAGCTCAAGCACGCACCCGAGGGTGCGGCGATGCTGGCCACCGATGGTGTCTTCAGCATGGACGGCGATGTTGCACCGCTGCGTGCGTTGTCGCTGGTCGCGCGCCTGCAGCAGGCCCTGTTCTACGTGGACGACGCGCATGGCGTGGGCGTGCTCGGCGATGGCCGTGGTGCCATCGCCACCGCCGGCCTGGGCGTGGACGACGTGCCGCTGCAGCTGGTCACCCTGGGCAAGGCGCTGGGCAGTGCCGGCGCGCTGGTGCTGGGCCGCGAAGATCTGGTCGAGCACCTTTCCGAAACCGCACGCCCCTACATCTACACCACCGCCCTGCCGCCGGCCCTGGCCGCCTCGGCCCTGGAAGCGGTGCGCCTGGCCCGCCGCGATCATTGGCGCCGGGCCAAGCTGGCCGACCTGATCGCCCTGTTCCGCGGCGAAGCGCGCCGCCATGGCCTGGACCTGATGGCCTCGGAAACCCCGATCCAGCCGTTGCTGTGTGGCGATGACCACAGCGCCGTGGCGATGTCGCAGGCGCTGGAGCAGGCCGGCTGGCTGGTCGGCGCGATCCGTCCGCCGACGGTGCCCGAAGGCAAGGCGCGGCTGCGCGTCACCCTGTCGGCACTGCATACGCCGGAACAGGTGCGCGAGCTGGTCGAAGCCATCGCCCAGGCGCGCGACCGCGTCGCTGCCGGGCCGAGCGAAGCGCTGCCGCCTGCCTTGCCCGCGCTGGCCTGACCCGCACGCGTCGTACCCCATGCATATCGACGTCACCGGCCACGGGCCGGACCTGGTTCTGATCCACGGCTGGGCCCTGCAGGGCGGCGTGTTCGCGCCCCTGGTGCAACGTCTGGCCGACCGTTTCACCCTGCACCTGGTCGACCTGCCCGGCCATGGCCACAGCCGCGACGACAGCACGCCGCTGCGCCTGCCGCACGTGGTCAACGCCATTGCCGCGGCCACGCCGCCGGCGGTGTGGTGCGGCTGGTCGCTGGGCGGGCTGTTCGCGCTGCACGCGGCGGCCACCCTGCCGAAGGTGCGCGGGCTGGCGATGATCGCCGCCACGCCCCGTTTCGTACGCGGCGAGGACTGGCCGCACGCGGTGGAACCGGCGGTGTTCGAGCAGTTCGGGCGTGACCTGGCCACGGACTTCGGCGGCACCCTGGAGCGCTTCCTGGCGTTGGACGTGATGGGTTCGGCGCATGCCCGCGAGGAGCTGCGCACCCTGCGCCAGCGCCTGGTCGAGCGCGGTGCGCCCAGCGAGCGCGCCCTGCTGGAAGGCCTGCGCCTGCTGGAAGGTACCGACCTGCGTGGCGCCCTGCCCACGCTGGGCAGGCCCAGCCTGTGGATCGCCGGCCAGCGCGACCGCCTGGTGTCGCCGGCC
Source organism: Stenotrophomonas sp. S41 (assembly GCF_016624625.1). Classification (NCBI taxonomy): domain Bacteria; kingdom Pseudomonadati; phylum Pseudomonadota; class Gammaproteobacteria; order Lysobacterales; family Lysobacteraceae; genus Stenotrophomonas; species Stenotrophomonas sp. S41. The sequence goes on from NZ_JACVTV010000009.1 coordinate 50,845, forward strand.
GCGATGCAGGCCGCCGCCGCGCTGGCCCCGGGCGCGCAGGCGCTGACCGTCGCCCACGGCGGCCATGCGCCCTTCCTCGGCCACGCCGACGAGGTGGCCGCTGCCCTGCAACACTTCGTTGCCGGCCTGTCACCGGCCGATGGCGGACAATGAGCACTTTCCGCATTCGGCAGGGTTGACGCATGGATCTCGGTATTTCCGGCCGCTGGGCACTGGTCTGCGGCGCAAGCAAGGGTCTCGGCCTGGGCTGCGCGCGCGCCCTCGTGGCCGAAGGCGTGAACGTGGTGATCGTGGCTCGTGGCGAAGCCGCCCTGCAGGCTGCCGCTGAGGAACTGCGCGCCGTGCCCGGTGCCGCCGAGGTGCGCACCGTCGCCGCCGACGTCACCACCGAGGCCGGGCGTACCCAGGCGCTGGCCGCCTGCCCGCAGGTCGACATCCTGGTGACCAACGCCGGTGGCCCGCCGCCGGGCGACTTCCGCACCTTCGAGCGCGACGACTGGATCGCCGCGCTGGATGCCAACATGCTCGCCCCCATCGCGCTGATCCGCGCCACGGTGGACGCGATGATCGCGCGCGGCTTCGGCCGCATCGTCAACATCACCTCGTCCTCGGTGAAGGCCCCGATCGACACGCTGGCGCTGTCCAACGGCGCGCGCAGCGGCCTCACCGGCTTCGTCGCCGGGCTGGCGCGGCGCACGGTCGGCCACAACGTCACGATCAACAACCTGCTGCCCGGCCAGTTCGACACCGACCGCCTGCGCGCCAACTTCGCCCACGCTGCGGGCCAGGACGGCGACGTGCAGGCGGTGGCCGACCGCCGCCGCCAGCAGATCCCCGCCGGCCGCTTCGGCACGCCGGACGAATTCGGCGCGGCCTGCGCCTTCCTGTGCAGTGCACAGGCCGGTTACCTCACCGGGCAGAACCTGCTGATCGACGGCGGCGCCTACCCCGGTACGTTCTAAGAGACTTCCGCAATGCCGTCCCACTTCGATGCCCGCCACGTCCGCCGCGCGTTCGCCCGCGCCGCCAACAGCTATGACGCCGCCGCTGCCCTGCAGCGCGAGGTGCAGTCGCGGCTGATCGAATCGCTGGACTACCTGGAAGCGCGCAAGCCCGAGGTGGTGCTGGACATCGGTGCCGGCACCGGCCACGCCAGTGCGCTGATGAAGAAGCGCTGGCCGAAGGCGCAGGTGATCGCGATGGACGTGGCCCTGCCGATGCTGGACCAGGCCAAGCGCCAGGCCGGCTGGTGGAAGCCGTTCCAGCGCCTGTGCGGTGATGCCGCCGCGCTGCCGCTGGCCGACAACAGCGTCGATGTGATCTTCAGCAACCTGTGCCTGCAGTGGCTGGACGACCTGCCGGCGGTGTTCGCCGGTTTCCGTCGCGTGCTCAAGCCCGGTGGCCTGCTGCTGTGCTCCACCTTCGGCCCGGAAACGCTGGTCGAACTCAACGAAGCGTTCGCCGCCGCCGATGACCGCCCGCATGTCAGCCGCTTCGCGCAGATCGCCCAGTTCGGCGATGCGTTGATGATGGCCGGCTTCCGCGATCCGGTGCTGGACCGCGACCTGTTCACCCTGACCTACGACGACCTGCCGGCGCTGATGCGCGAGCTGCGCGCGATGGGCGCGACCAATGCACGGGTGGATCGCCGCCACACGCTGACCGGCCGCGGTCGTTTTGCCGCTGCTGCTGCCGCGTACGAACCGATGCGCCGTGCCGACGGCAAGCTGCCCAGCAGCTGGGAAGTGATCTACGCCCACGCCTGGGCGCCGGACCCCGGCGCGCCAATCCGCGAAGGTGGGCATGACATCGCCTCGGTGCCGGTGTCGGCCATCCCGATCCGCCGCAAGCAGCCCTGACCGAAAGCCGCCGGGCATGGCCCGGCGCTACCGGGCGCGCGATAGGAGCCGCGCCGGGTGCACGAATGGGTAGCGCCGGGCCATGCCCGGCGAGCGCAGCGGCGCGGCCTGGCGCTCAGGTATTGGCCGGCGAACTCAGCGGCGGGCGCACCAGGTCGCGGTGGAAGAAATAGATTTCCTGCACCAGGAAACGCCAGCTGGTGTGGAAGCTGCGGAAGCGCGTACTCGGCGTGGACGAGGCCAGCGCCTCGATGCCCAGCGCCTGGCTCAGGCGCAGCGCGCGCGCCATGTGCAGCGGGTCGCTGACGATGATAACCGTGTGCAGCTTGCGCTGCTCCATCAGCCGCTTGGCTTCCACCAGGTTCTGCACGGTGTTGCGTGAGGCGGTCTCGATCAGGATCGCGTCATCCGGCACACCGTGCTTCAGCGCATAGCGCCGCGCCACCTGCGATTCGGAAAAACGCGCGCCCGCGCCACCGTAGCCACCGGTGAAGATCAGCAGCGGTGCATAGCCGGCCTGGTACAGGTCCAGGCCGTGGCGGATGCGTTCTTCGAACACCGGCGACGGCTTGGCATCGTAGGCCGCCGCGCCCAGCACGATGATCGCATCGGCCTTGGCGGCCTGGTCGCGCTCACCCACCCAGACGATCCAGGCGGTCACGCCCAGCAGCCACACCAGCACCAGTACGAACAGGCGCCACAGCCAGCCCAGCAGGCCGGTGCGGGGTCGATGACGGCCGCGGCTCACGCCACCTCCCAGCGCAGCGCTGGCAGATCGACGTTGCCGCCGGACAGCACCAGGCCCACGCGCTGGCCCGCAAACCGCGCCGGCTGGGCCAGCACCGCCGCCAGCACGATGGCCGAGGACGGCTCCACCACCTGCTTCAGCACCTCCCACAGCAGGCGCATCGCCGCACGGGTGGCGTCATCGTCCACCACGATCACCTCGGCGCCCGCTGCCTGCAGCAGCTGGAAATTCGGCGCGCCGACCAACGTTCGCAGGCCATCGCAGAAGGTGTCCGGGGTGAAAGCGGTCACGCGCTCGCCGGCAGCCAGCGAACGCGCGGTGTCGTCGGCACCGGCCGGTTCGGCCAGCACCAGGCGGGTCTGCGGGCTGGCGTGCTGCAGGGCCAGCGCAGTGCCGCCGGCCAGGCCACCACCGCCCACCGGCACCACCAGAACATCGAACGGGCCATCGCTGTGCAGCAGCTCCAGCGCCGCCGTGCCCTGCCCGGCCATCACCGCCGGGTCGGCATAGGGATGCACGAGCGTCGCGCCGGTATCGGCCTGCACCTGGGCGCAGGTGGCCTCGCGGTCGGCGATGGTGGGCGGGCAGCGCCAGAGGGTGGCGCCATGGCGGGCGATGTTGGCCAGCTTGGCGGCCACCGCCCCTTCGGGCACCACCACGTGGCAGGGAATGCCGCGGGTGCGGGCGGCCAGGGCCAGCGCCGCGCCATGGTTGCCCGAGGAATGGGTGACCACACCGGCCGCGGCGCGCCCGGCGTCCAGCGACCACACCGCATTGCAGGCACCGCGGAACTTGAACGCCCCGCCGCGCTGCAGATGCTCGGCCTTGAACGCCAGCTGCGCCCCGGCCAGCGCATCCAGCGCATGCGAGCGCAGGACCGGCGTGACATGGGCATGCGGCGCGATCCGCGCGGCGGCGGCCAGGACATCTTCGGCGCGGGGCAACAGTGAATCGCTCATGACGCAAGATTAACGTATGCCCCGACGCTGGCGGCCACGCACCCGGCCATGCCAGCATGCAGGCCTTCACCGCCATTCATCCTGGGCCGGCACAATTAAGGGGCGATTCAATGCCCACGCCTGAAGCTGGCCCTACACCCGTCCTTGGGGGGACCCACATGAAAACGCGCCTGTTGCTTGCCGGTGGCCTGTTGCTGGCCCTCACCGGCTGTTCCACCTACGACTATGTCGGCGGTGGCAGCGGTGGCAGTTACTACCACGGTGCCCCGTCGACGGAGTACCGCTATCCGTATGGCTACCCGTCCACCTATGGCTACCCCTACTACGGTGGGTACGGCGGCTATGGCGGCGGTTACGGCTACGGCTATTACGGCAACCCGTACTACTCGCGCCCGGTCTACCGGCCGCCGCACAACCACCGCCCGCCACCGCCGCCGCGTCCGGGCAACGGGGGTGAGAACCGTCCGCCGCCGCCGCCGCGCCAGAACAATGGTGGCTCGCCGTGGCGGAACATGGACTCGATGCGTCGCCCGCCGCAGGGTGGCCGCCCGCCGGGTCCGCCGCAGGCACGTCCGTCTGCGCCCCAGGCTCGCCCGTCCGCGCCGCCGCAGGCACGTCCGGCACCGGCACCGCGTGCGCCGAAGTCGAACGGTTCTCCGTGGCGAAACCTGGAACGATGAACCGTTGCCTGCGGCGAAACATGAAACGTGCGACGCAGCGCACAGTTGGGCTCTGAACCATCTTGCATTTCACGCGGTTCAGGCCGCACTCTACGCGGGTGGTGACGGCCCGCGTCACAAAGTGACAAAAACGTTAAGGGCCCGTCCCAAACAGCTCTACGTCGATATCCGACAGGAACATCTGGATCCCCCCTGTTCCGGCCCTGTCGGATGTCGGCACCTCTGAAAGCAGACGGCCCCGCGATGCGGGGCCGTTTGTTTTTGGCTTGTCTGGATCCACGCCATGCGTGGATAGGGCCCCTCCCGGCAAATCCCCCGCCCTGGTAGATCCACGCCATGCGTGGATGGGACCTCTCCCGGCAGGCCACCCCGGCCGTAGTAGATCCACGCCATGCGTGGATGGGCCCCTCCCGGCAAACCTCAAAAAAAAACAGGGCCGGACAGTCCCCCGACTGCCGGCCCCCCGCTTCCCCACCGTGCGCCTGTACCGGCCCCTGTTCCAATTCCGGTCAACGGCGCCTACGGCGCCAGCCACGATGGGTGCTATTGGGTTATCTGCAAAAATCCTGCCAACTTTAGGGCGGATTTCATCCCGGCCCCGATCCGGGCCCGTCGCCCCGCTCCGAATGGCGCTAAAATCGCCACCCCGGCGCCGCCCCGGCCGTGCCCGTCCCTTGTTGACCTGCCCCCATGACCCAGTCCTTCCATCGTTACGACGTCATCGTCATCGGCGGTGGCCACGCCGGCACCGAGGCCGCGCTGGCCGCGGCCCGTACCGGCGTGCGCACCCTGCTGCTGACCCACAACATCGAAACCGTGGGCGCGATGAGCTGCAACCCGGCCATCGGCGGCATCGGCAAGGGCCACCTGGTCAAGGAAATCGATGCCCTCGGCGGTGCGATGGCGCATGCCGCCGACCGCGCCGGCATCCAGTGGCGCACGCTCAACGCCTCCAAGGGCCCGGCCGTGCGCGCGACCCGCTGCCAGGCCGACCGCAACCTGTACCGCATGGCGATCCGTGCCATCGTCGAAGGCCAGGCCAACCTGACCGTGTTCCAGGCCGCCGTCGATGACCTGGTCATCGAAGGCGACGCCGTGCGCGGGGTCATCACCCAGACCGGCCTGCGCTTCGACGCCGAGGCCGTGGTGCTGACCGCCGGCACCTTCCTGGCCGGCAAGATCCACGTCGGCCCGACCCAGTACGCCGCCGGCCGCATGGGCGACCCGCCGGCGACCACGCTGGCCGCGCGCCTGCGCGAGCGTCCGTTCCAGGTCGACCGCCTGAAGACCGGCACGCCGCCGCGCATCGATGGCCGCTCGCTGGATTACAGCGTGATGGACGAGCAGCCCGGCGACACGCCGCGCCCGGTGATGTCCTTCCTCGGCTCGGTGGACGAGCATCCGCAGCAGGTCAGCTGCTGGATCACCCACACCACCGAACAGACCCACCAGATCATCCGCGACGCCCTGCACCGTTCACCGCTGTACAGCGGCCAGATCGAGGGCATCGGCCCGCGCTACTGCCCGTCCATCGAGGACAAGGTGGTGCGCTTCGCCGAGAAGGCCAGCCACCAGATCTTCGTCGAGCCTGAGGGCCTGGGCATCGTCGAGATCTACCCCAACGGCATCTCCACCTCGCTGCCGTTCGACGTGCAGCTGGAGATGGTGCGCAGCATCCGCGGTTTCCAGAACGCGCACATCACCCGCCCCGGCTACGCCATCGAGTACGACTTCTTCGATCCGCGCGGGCTGAAGGCTTCGCTGGAAACCAAGCTGGTCAACGGCCTGTTCTTCGCTGGCCAGATCAACGGCACCACCGGTTACGAAGAAGCGGCCGCACAGGGCCTGCTGGCTGGCCTCAACGCTGCGCGCCAGGTACGCGGGCTGGACGGCTGGTGCCCGCGCCGCGACGAAGCGTACCTGGGCGTGCTGGTGGATGACCTGATCACCCACGGCACCAACGAGCCATACCGCATGTTCACCAGCCGCGCCGAATACCGCCTGCAGCTGCGCGAGGACAACGCCGACCAGCGCCTGACCCCGGCCGGCCGCGAAATGGGCCTGGTCGATGACCGCCGCTGGAGCGCCTTCGAGACCAAGCAGGCCGCGGTGGCCGCCGAGCGCGCGCGCTTGGGTGCACTGTGGGCGACCCCGGCCAATGCGCTGGGCCGCGAAGTGCAGGAAACCCTGGGCGTGGCGGTCAGCCGCGAAACCAACGTGCTGGACCTGATCAAGCGCCCGGAACTGGACTACGCGCAGCTGATGCAGGTGCCGTCGCTGGGCCCGGCCGTGGCCGATGGCAAGGTGGCCGAGCAGGTCGAGATCGGCGTGAAGTACGCCGGCTACCTGGACCGCCAGCGCGACGAGATCGAACGCCAGCAGCGCCACGAAGCGACGCCGATCGCCGAAGGCTTCGACTACGCCGGCGTGCGTGGGTTGTCGGCCGAAGTGCTGCAGAAGCTGGAACGCGTGCGCCCGCAGACCATCGGCCAGGCACAGCGCATTCCCGGCATGACCCCGGCCGCGATCTCGCTGCTGCTGGTGCACCTGGAACGCGCCCGCCGCGGCCGCGTGGCGTAACGCGCATCTGCGCAGACGTCATCCACGCATGGCGTGGATCTACTGCAATGGTGTCGACCTTGGTCGACACGCATGCATGGGCCACGCGTGCGCTACAGTCGAGCACGCTCGACTCTACGAATCCGCACTGCATGGACGACATCCACCCGATCGCGCCGGACAAGCGCGCCGCCATCCTCGCCACCCTGGCCGACCTCGAACGCACGCACGATGTGCGCGTGCTGCTGGCCTGCGAATCCGGCAGCCGCGGCTGGGGGTTTTCCTCGCCGGACAGTGATTACGACGCGCGCTTCATCTACGTGCATCGCCAACCGTGGTACTTGAGCGTCAACGAGGCCACCGGCCCCGGTGAAGCGCAGCGCGATGTGATCGAGCTGCCGATCGATGACGAGCTGGATGTCAGTGGCTGGGACCTGCGCAAGGCGCTGCGGCTGGTGTCCAAGTCCAACCCGACGCTGATCGAGTGGCTGCGCTCGCCGATCATCTACCAGCACGATGCCAAGGCCGTTGCCTGCCTGTGGGAGGCCGCCGAGCGCTTCTACTCGCCGCTGGGCACGTGGTGGCACTACTTCAACATGGCGCGTTCCAACCATCGCGGCTACCTGCGCGGCGAAACCGTGCGTACCAAGAAGTACCTGTACGTGCTGCGCCCGCTGCTGGCCTGCCAATGGATCGAGCACGAACGCACGCCGCCGCCGATGGCCTTCGAAGACCTGCTGGAGCGCCTGCTGCCGCAGGGTGCGGTGCGCGAGGCCATCGACGCGCTGCTGGTGGTCAAGCGTGCCAGTGCCGAGGTCGCCGCCGGCCCGCGTATCGCGGCCATCAGCGACTACATCGACGCCAGCCTGGCCGAGCGCGCCGAGGGGCCGCAGCTGCCTGCAGGGCACGGCGACGCCGCCTGGCTGGACGGCCTGTTCCGGCAGATGCTGGCGACGCACGCGCCGGCATAGGCGGTAGCGCCGGGCCATGCCCGGCGAGCGCAGCGGCACGCGAACAGCCGCCGGGCATGGCCCGGCGCTACCGATGCCTCTGCCGCGTATCATCGTCGTGTTTGCCCCACCTGGAGACAGCGATGAACCCCCTGCGCCCCTTCCGCGACAAGATGCCCGTCCTCGGCCAGCGCGTGTACGTCGACCCGGCCTGCACCCTCATCGGTGACGTCGAGCTGGCCGACGATGTCTCCATCTGGCCGGGCACGGTCATCCGCGGCGACGTCAACCATGTCCGCATCGGCGCGCGCACCAACGTGCAGGACGGCACCATCATCCACGTCAGCCACCACAGCCCGTACAACAAGGCCGGCTACCCGACCCTGATCGGCGAAGGCGTGACCGTCGGCCACGGCTGCATCATCCACGCCTGCACCATCGGCGATTACAGCCTGATCGGCATGGGCGCCTGCATCCTGGACGGCGCGCGTGTCGAGCGCCATGCCTTCGTCGGCGCCGGCGCCGTGGTCGGCCCGGGCAAGGTGGTCGGCGAGGGCGAGCTGTGGGTGGGCAACCCGGCGCGTCCGGCACGCACGCTCAGCGACAAGGAGATCGAGTCGCTGCACTATTCGGCCGACCACTACGTGGGGCTGAAGGACGAATACCTGGGCTGAGCCGCTTCGTCGGCCACTGGGCTCTGCTAAAGTCGGGGCCCGACCAGGAACCGTCGAGACCCCCATGCCTGTGGCAGCACGCCGGAGAGGACTCCAGCGCCCACATCCGCGGCCATCGCACTGATGACCGCGCCCATGCTCGATACCTACCGCGAGGTGGTAACGCCGGAAGGCGTGCCGCTGCAGTTGCCCACCGCCGGGCCGATGCCGCGTGCGCTGGCCTGGCTGGTCGACCTGGGCATCCGCTTCGGCGCGCTGGTGCTGCTGTCCATTCCGCTGGCCCTGCTCGATGAGTTTGGCCGCGGCATCTACATGGCCGCGATGTTCCTGCTGATGTGGGCCTACCCCATCGTCTGCGAGGCGCTGTGGGGCCGCACCCTGGGCAAGCGTGCACTCGGCCTGCGCGTGCTGTCGCGCGATGGCGCACCGGTGGGCTGGATGGCCTCGATCACCCGCAACCTGCTGCGCACCGTGGACATGCTGCCGTTCGGTTATGCCCTGGGCCTGCTCAGCAGCCTGTTCGATCCCTACGGGCGCCGCCTCGGCGACCTGGTGGCCGGCACCGTGGTGGTGCACGAGCCGATGCATTACCTGTCGCCTCCGGCCACCATCGACAGCGTGCTGGTGCCGTCGCAGCCGCTGCGCCCGCAGGAACAGGCCGCCGTCCTCGCCTTTGCCGAACGCGCGCCGCGCCTGTCACCGGGCCGCCAGCAGGAACTGGCGGGTATCGCCGAACCGCTGACCGGTGCATCCGGCCAGGTGGGCGTGCTGCGCCTGTATGCGATGGCCAACTGGCTGCTGGGCCGCCGATGAAGCAGGAACAGTTCGTCGCCCGCCACCAGCACGAATGGCAGCAGCTGGAGCTCTGGCTGCAGCAGCGTGCGGGCGCTTCGCGTCGCAGGCGGCGCAGGCCCGAAGCCGCTGATCCGGGTGACGTCGCCTTCGCCCAGCGCTACCGCCGCCTGTGCCAGCAGCTGGCGCTGGCCCGCGAACGCGGCTACAGCCCGCAGCTGGTGCAGCGCCTGCAGCAGCTGATGCAGCAGGGCCACAGTGTGCTGTACCGCACGCCGCCGGTGCGCTGGCGGCGGGCACTGGAATTCCTGGTGGCCGACTTCCCGATGCTGGTGCGCAGCCAGGCCCGCAGCATGTGGGTGGCACTGGCGATGTTCGCGGTGCCGGCGCTGGCCTGCTTCGCCGTGGTGCAGCTGTACCCGGACAGCGTGCATCTGCTGATGGACAACAGCCAGATCGCCGAGATGGAACGCATGTACGACCCGGCCGCGGACCGGCTGGGGCGTGACAGCGGCACCGACTGGATGATGTTCGGCTACTACATCATGAACAACATCAGCATCGCCCTGCGCACCTTCGCCAGCGGCCTGCTGGCCGGGCTGGGCACGCTGCTGGTGCTGCTGTTCAACGGCGTCATCATGGGCGCGGTGGCGGGCCACCTGCAGCAGATCGGCCATGGCGATCCGTTCTGGCGCTTCGTGGTCGGCCATGCCGCCTTCGAACTGACCGGCATCGTGATCGCCGGCGGTGCCGGCCTGCAGCTGGGCATGAAACTGCTGGCGCCCGGCCGCCGCCGCCGCATCGACGCGCTGGTGGAAGGCGGCCGCATCGGCGCCCGCCTGTGCCTGGGCGTGGCCTTCATGCTGCTGCTGGCGGCCTTCGTGGAAGCGTTCTGGTCGTCGATCGCGCAGATCCCGGCCTGGGCCAAGTACAGCGTGGCTGGCGTGTTGTGGGCCGGCGTGCTGCTGTGGCTGTGGCGCGGCGGTCGCGGGGGTGAACGTGCGGATTGACCACCTCGACGTGGCCCTGCGTGCGCGCAGCGGCTGGGAAGCGATGGAACTGGGCACCGCCCTCGCCCGCCGCCATGCGCGCGCGGTGTGGGGCAGCTGGCTGCTGGCCAGTGCGCCGTTGTTCGTGCTGTTCAATGCGCTGGCCTGGTGGCTGGACGGCTTCGCCTGGGCATCGCTGGCGATGTGGTGGTGCAAGCCGCTGTTCGAACGCGCGCCGCTGTACGTGCTCTCACGCGGCATCTTCGGCGAGACGGTCGGCGCGCGTGCGGCACTGGCCGCGCAACGGCACTGGGGCGGCACCGGTTTCTGGGGCTACCTCGGCTGGCGCCGTTTCAGCCTGCTGCGCAGCCTGTGCCTGCCGGTCAACCTGCTGGAAGGCAACGCGCCCGCACAGCGCGGCCCACGCCGGCGCGCGGTGGCCGCCGGCGCCGCTGGGCCGGCAATCCTGCTGGCGCTGATCTGCCTCGGCTTCGAGCTGGTGCTGGTGCTGGGCGCGATCGCAGCGGTCTTCATGTTCATTCCGCTGGAACTGCTGCCCGACTCGTGGCGCGCGGCCTGGGCGATGATCAGCGTCGAGACCCCGCCGTGGGCGGACCTGCTGCTGAACCTGCTGAGCTGGCTGGCCGCCACCCTGATCGGCCCGTTCTATGTCGGTGCGGGCTTCGGCCTGTACCTCAACCGGCGCACGCAGATGGAAGCGTGGGACGTGGAGATCGCCCTGCGCCGCCTGCGCGAACGGCTGCTGCCGGCGGCATCGACGCTGGCCCTGCTGCTGTGCCTGGCGCTGCCGCTGGCCCCCGCCCACGCGCAGGACGCCGATGCGGACACTGCCCACCAGGTCGCCGACGAAGCCCGGGCGGCCGGACAGACCGACGCGGATGAAGACGACGGCGAGGACGACGGCGAAGAAGCCAACGCCGCCAATGATCCGGCCAATGCCGCTGCCGGCATCTTCGGCGAGCAGCCGGTGGACACCGCCGGTTTCCGCCAGGCGGTGAACCGTGCCTACGAGGATCCGCTGCAGCGGCCGGTCCGCCAGGTCACCGAGTGGAAGCCGATCGACGACACCACGGCGGAAAAGAAGGCCGAAAAGAAAGACACCAGGGACGACAAGGCCGGCCAGAAACATGGCGAACGCAACCGCGGCCTGAAGCTGCTGGCGCGGGTGGCCGAATGGGGCCTGTGGGCACTGCTCGGCGTGGTGGTGCTGGTGCTGCTGCTGACCGCGCGCCTGTGGTGGCCGTGGCTGCGCGGCGCCGGCCGGCGCACGCCGAAGGACGCACCGCGCGTGCAGGTAGAGGCCGTGGAACTGCCGGTGGTGCTGCCGCCGGACGTGGCCACGCAGGCCGGCCTGCTGTGGGACCAGGGACGCCCGCGCCAGGCCCTGGCCCTGCTTTACCGCGCAAGCGTGCGCACCCTGGTCGAGCGCACCGGTACTGCATTGCCGCCCGGCGCCACCGAAGCGCAGTGCCTGCGTGCTTCGCGGCGCATGCCGCAGCCGGCCGACCGCGACCTGTTCGCGCGCATCGTGCGCATGTGGCAGTACGCCGCGTACGGCGGCCGCCTGCCCACGCGCGATGAGTTCGATGGCCTGGCCGCGACCCTGCGCCAGCAGTTCGGGTGGAAGGCATGAGCCCGCGCGCGTTCTGGGCCCTGCTGCTCGGCCTGCTGGTGCTGCTGGGCGTGCCGTTGACCATCCTGTTCCTGCGCACGCACGAAAAGGTCACCGAGACCGTGGTGCTGCCGCCGCGCGGCGAAGCCAGCTACAACCCGCTGTACGTGCTGGGGCAGGCGCTGCGTGCCGACGGCATCGAGGTGCAGTCGCGGCAACGCCTGCAGCTGGCGAGGATGGCCCTGGCCGACACCGATACCGTGGTGCTGCTGCAGGACACCCGCGAGATGCCGCCGGGCACCGCGCAGGCACTGCTGGACTGGGTCGCCCGCGGTGGTCACCTGCTGCTGCGCACGCAGCCGCCGGGCGAGGACAAGACCAGCACCACGCAGGGACCGCTGCTGGACCGCATCGGCGTGGAAAGCCTGTTCCATGGCAAGGACTGCCAGCCGTTCCATGTGGTGGATGATCCCAACCACGTCGAGTTCTGCAACGGCCGCCGCTTCAGCCTCGGCTTCCGGGCCAGCGCCGACGCCGAGCGTCGCTGGGGCAACGAGGAGGGGCTGGCCTTCGCCCGCCTGCGCCACGGCAAGGGCCGCATCGATGTGCTGGCCGACATGGATTTCATGCGCGGCGCTGGCGCCACCCCGCTGCCACGCAAGGGCGCGACGGCCAAGAGCGCACCGCAGCGCGGTGGCCTGCACGATCTTTCCCACCGCGACCTGACCCGCCACCTGCTGGATCCCAACTACGGGCGCGGCACGGTGTGGCTGGTGTACGGCAGCCGCCCGCCGACGCTGCTGGCGCGCATCGTGCTGCAGGGCTGGCCGGTGTGGATCCCGCTGCTGCTGGCCATGCTGGGCTGGCTGTGGACGCGCGCGCAGCGGCTGGGCAGCGTGCTGCCTTCGCCGGTGGTCGAGCGCCGTTCGCTGCTGGAACACGTGCGCGCCAGTGGCGAGCTGCTGCTGCGCTTCGGCCAGGGCGCGCAGCTGTACAACGCAGTGCAGGCGCTGTTCCTGCATCGCCTGCGCCTGCGCGCCCCGGTAGCGGCCGCGCTGGATGGCGCTGCCCGCGACCAGGCCATCGCCGAGGTGCTGCAGTGGCCCGCCAGCCGCGTGGCCACCGCCCTCACCGCTCCTTCGCCGCACGATTCCTCCGCCCTGCGCGAGCGCATCCGCTTGCTGCTCCAGATGAGATCCCTGCTATGACCGATGCCCCTGAGCTTCCGGCGGCCGCTGCCGCCCGCCTGATCGAACGCGTCGATGCCATCCGCGATGCCGTCGGCCGCGCCTTCATCGGCCAGGCCGACGTGCTCGACCAGATCATGGTGGCGCTGCTGGCCGGCGGCCACGTGCTCATCGAAGGCGTGCCCGGGCTGGGCAAGACCCTGCTGGTGCGTGCGCTGGCACAGGCCATGGAGCTGGACTACGGGCGCGTGCAGTTCACCCCCGACCTGATGCCCAGCGACGTCAGCGGCCATGCGGTGTACGACCCGAAGAGCGAGAGCTTCAAGATCCGCCGCGGCCCGGTGTTCACCAACCTGCTGCTGGCCGACGAGATCAACCGTGCCCCGGCCAAGACCCAGTCGGCCCTGCTGGAAGTGATGCAGGAAGGCCAGGTGACCATCGAAGGCAAGGCCTTCACCCTGGCGCCGCCGTTCATGGCCCTGGCCACGCAGAACCCGCTGGAACAGGAAGGCACCTACCCGCTGCCGGAAGCGCAGCTGGACCGCTTCCTGCTGAAGGTGCTGATCGACTACCCGCAGCTGGAAGACGAGAAGCACATGGTCACGGCCATCACCCGTGGCCGCGCCGCCAGCGATTTCGACCTCAGCCAGGTGCCGCGCGTGCTCGGCGCCGGCGAACTGCTGGCGCTGCAGCAGGCCACCGCCGCCATCACCGTCGATGACGAAGTGATCGACTACGCGGTGCGCATCGTGGCCGCCACCCGTTCCTGGCCGGGCATCGCCGTCGGCGCCGGCCCGCGCGGCAGCATCGCGCTGGTGCGTGCCGCGCGTGCGCAGGCAGTGCTGGCCGGTCGTGATTTCGTCACCCCCGACGACGTGCGTGACATTGCCCGGCCGGCACTGCGCCACCGCATCGCGCTGGCGCCGGAGCTGCAGATCGAAGGCCAGGGCCCGGACGACGTGCTCGGTGCCCTGCTGGCCAAGGTGGAAGCGCCGCGCCGATGAGGCCTGCGCCGCTGCTGCTGGTCCTGCTGGCTGCCTGGGCCGCGCTGGGCGGCGTGGTGCTGGCCGGCCTGCTGCCGCACTGGAGCTGGGCCGTGGCCGGTGCGTTGGTGGCCGCGCTGGCACTGGCCGATCTGTGGCGGCAGTGGCGACGTGCATCGCCGCAGGTACAGCGCCAGGTGCCCGAGGCGCTGGCACTGGGCGTGCGCCGCGAGATCGGCCTGCGCTTGTTCGCCGAGCAGCCGATGCGGGTGCAGGTGTTCGATCGCGTGCCCGGCGGCTGGCCGCTGGAAGGGTTGCCGCAGCGCTTGCAGCTGCGCGCCGGCCACGCCAGCACCCTGCACTACCAGGTGCAGCCGCAGCAGCGCGGGCGCTTCCAGTTCGACGGCGTGGACGTACGCATCCGCTCGCCGTGGCGGCTGTGGTGGCAGCAGCGCACGCTGCCGCCGGTGCTGGACGTGCGGGTCTATCCCAACTTCGTGCCGCTCACCCGCTTCGCGTTGTTCAGTGCCGACCAGGCCTCGCGCCTGGTGGGCGCACACGTGAAGCGCCGCCGTGGTGAAGGCACCGACTTCCATCAGATGCGCGAGTACCGCGTCGGTGACAGCCTGCGCCAGCTGGACTGGAAGGCCACCGCCCGCGCGCGCAAGCTGATCTCGCGCGAATACCAGGACGAGAAGAACCAGCAGCTGCTGCTGATGCTCGACAGCGGCCGGCGCATGCTGGCCAGCGAAGGCGGCCTCTCGCACTTCGACCATGCCTTGAACGCGTCGCTGGTGGTGGCCTACCTGGCCCTGCGCCAGGGCGATGCCGCCGGCCTGTTCGCGGTGGGTGGCGAACGCCGCTGGGTGGCGCCGCAGCGTGGCATGGGCACGGTGGAACACCTGCTGCGCGCCAGCTACGACCTGCAGCCGCAGGCCGTGGCCACCGACTACCTGGCGGCCGCCACCGAAGTCTCGCTGCGGCAGCGCCGGCGTGCGCTGGTGATGCTGGTCAGCAACGTGCGCGACGAAGACATCGAAGACCTGCTGGCCGCCGTGCGCCTGCTGCAGCGCCGCCACTTGGTGTGCGTGGCCAGCCTGCGCGAACGCGAACTGGATACCGCGCTGGAGGGCGAGGTGCACACGCTGGAAGACGCCGCCCAGGCAGGTGCCGCCGCGCTGTACCTGCAGCAGCGCGCGAAGGCGCATGAAGCGCTGCGCAGCGAGAAGGTGATGGTGCTGGACGTGACCGCCGACGCCCTGCCTGCCGCGCTGGTGGAACGGTATCTGGCAGTGAAGCGCGAAGGGCTGCTGTAACCGGTAGCGCCGGGCCATGCCCGGCGGATGGGGAACCACCGATGCGCTCGCCGGGCATGGCCCGGCGCTACCGTCGCACCGCCCTGGTTCGCGAACGCTCTGGTAGGTGCCAACCTTGGTTGGCACGAAACCCAAGGCAAACAGCTGCCGGCCAGCGGCCGGCACTACCCCCTGCAGCAACCACCGCACTGCTCTGGTAGGTGCCAACCTTGGTTGGCACGAAACCCACGGCGCCGGTTACGCGGCCGCCAGCAACTGCCGCTGCAACCGCTCCACCGCTCGCTGCAGCAGCACGCGGTTGCGGGCCAGCTTCATCCACTGCGGCAGGCGCGAGAACATCGAGGCGTTGTGCACGCCACCATGCTCGCGCAGTGCCGACGTCGCGTAGTCATGCAGCACCTGCAGGTGCTCGGCGTTGTAGGCCCACAGCAGACCCGCACGGGTCGGCTCGACCAACCGCAGCGGCAACCCGAAATGCGGATCTGCCGGCTCGGCATCGCGCAACGGGCAGACGCTGACCTTCACTTCGCTGGTGCGCCCGCACTGCGCGCACTTGGCCGGCAGTACCTCGGGCACGGCCGTGGAGGCCGACGGTCGATGCTGGTGCACGCACACCCACTGGTGACCGCAATAACCGCACGGGCGGCGGCCATCAATGCGCACCGCGCCCACCCAGGCGCCGCTGTCCAGCGCCACGCTGCAGCCGGTGCAACGGAAGCGCGCCGTCCAGCGGTGAGGCTGCCAGCTGGCGACCACCCAGCCCGGCGTGTCACAGCGATGGCAGCGCACCGCCACGCGCCCGGCGAAGGCGTGCAGCGTGCGGCCATCATCGAAGTGCCGCCCCGGCACCGGCGTCGTTCGCCCGCGCCGGCCCAAGGGCCGCCGCACCGCCATCAGACGTAGATCCGCGTCGGCGCCTCGTCCACGATCGCATGCGGCACGAAGCGCGCACTGTCGCGGGTGATCGCGCTGTCGTCCTCGCGGATGCCGATGCCGCAGGCATGGTCACCGATCACCCAGCTGCCGATCAGCGGGTAACCGCCTTCGAAGCGGGTGAGCGGGTGCGCACGCTGGATGATCGCCGGGCCTTCGTACGGGCCGTCGCTGCGCTGGGTGCTGCCATCGGCCAGGTGCATCTCGATGTTGGCACCTTCGCGCGAGAACAGCGGCTTGCGCACCCAGCCCGAGGCCAGCGCGCTGCCATCATCGAAGTGCGCTTCCAGCAGGTTCGGGTGGCCGACGTTGCGCTGCCACAGCAGCGGCAGGATGCCCTTGTTGCTCAGCACCGCCTTCCACGCCGGCTCCAGCAGCTGGATGCCCGAACCGGGCAGCGCGCGGCCGAATTCCTCGGCCATCAGGTCTTCCAGCGGGTACAGCTTGAACAGCGTGCCGATCACCGTGTCGTCCAGCGCGGTGAAGCGACCGTCCTCGGACAGGCCGATATCCTCGATGGCGATGGCCTCGCCCTGCAGGCCGGCCTGGGCCGCGCAGTCACGCAGGTAGTCGACCGTGCCGCGGTCCTCGTCCGAACTGCCGACGGCGCTGAAGTACAGCGGCGGCGGCAGGCGCGCGGCGAGCTCGCCGAAGCGCTCGACCAAGGCCTCGTGCATGCCGTTGAACTGGTCGGCGTGCTGCGGCAGGCGGCCGGCGTTGCGCTGGTCCTCCAGCCACTGCCACTGGAAGAAGCTGGCCTCGAACAGCGAGGTCGGCGTGTCGTAATTCAGTTCGTACAGCTTGGCCGGACCGGTGCCGTCGTAGGCCAGGTCCAGGCGCCCGTACAGATGCGGCTGGCGCTGGCGCCAGCTCTCGGCGATCCAGTCGCGGTAATGCGCGGGGATCGCTAGCTGGTCCATCAGGCGCTCGCTGGCGATGACATCGCCAACCAGGTCCAGCGCCATCTGGTGCAGCTCGGCGCTGGGGTCTTCGATGTCCACTTCAATCTGGCGCAGGGTGAAGGCGTAGTACGCGCTTTCATCCCAGTACGGCTGGCCGTCGATGGTGTGGAAGCGGAAACCGGCTTCCTCCGCGCGCGCCCGCCAGTGGGCGCGCTCGGCAATGCGAATTCGCTGCATGGGTCGATCAGCCGCCGAAGCTGCCGCCGCTGCGGCGGGCGCTGGTGCTGCCGAAGCCGCTGCGGCTGGCGGTGACGGCGCGGTTCGGCTCGCTGCTGACCGGGGCCAGGCCGGCCTTGCCGGCGCCGATGCCGCTGGCGGTGTTCATGCCACCGGTGCCGCCCGGGGCCGGGCGCGCCCAGCCGGCGTTCTTGTCCTGGTAGGCCGGGGCCGACGCCGGCGCCTGCGGGGCCAGGCCGCCGCGGTTGCTCAGCATCTGCGACATGAAGAAGCCCATCATCATCGGGCCGATGAACGAGGTACCGGCCGAGGTGTGCTGCTGCACGCACTGCTCGGGCTTGTAGTCCTGTTCGCAGGCTTCCTTGCTGGCGTACTTCGGCGCCGCATCGGCGGCCTTCTGCTGCGCCTCGGCAAAGGCGTTGCGGCACGAGGACGGATCGCCCGTCGCCTCGGTGCACGCCTGCACGGAGGTGTACAGGCCTTCCTGCACCTGCACCTGCTCTTCCTTCTGGCAGGCGGTGAACAGCAGGGGTGCAGCGCTCATCAGCAGCAGCGCGGTGGTGCGGGAACGCTTCATGGCGTCATGCCTCGGAATCGGATCAATTCCCCCAATGATGCCAAATCCGCACCAACAACCGGAATCGGCAAAGTGGGAAAGATGAACGGAATTTCATTTTCGTCAGCCTGATCGCGAACCTGGGGTCAGAGCCCGTTGCGCAGCAACGGGATCCGACCCCGTCAGGTCGCGGCCAACTGTCGGAGGCGGGGTGGGTCCGGTGGCAGGGGTGTGAGCCGCATGGATGCGGCGACCAAGCCCCCATGGACGGGTTCACGGCGTCCCCTGCCACCGGACCCACCCCGCCATCCCACGGTAAGCCAGCTTTTGCCGTTGACGTTGCCGTTGATTCGGCAGGTGCAGGGCTGCAAGCCCTGCCGGGCCACCTTCGGTGGTTGCAGCAGCAACCGAAAAAATTGTCCATGATCGAGCGACCCCCACGTTGTACGGCCCGCCCGTTCCGCCAGCCATGCCTGAATACCGCTCCCGCACCTCCACCGCCGGCCGCAACATGGCCGGCGCCCGCGCCCTGTGGCGCGCCACCGGCATGAAGGACGGCGACTTCCACAAGCCGATCATCGCCATCGCCAACTCCTTCACCCAGTTCGTGCCCGGCCACGTGCACCTGAAGGACCTCGGCCAACTGGTCGCGCGCGAGATCGAGAAGGTCGGCGGCGTCGCCAAGGAATTCAACACGATCGCCGTCGACGACGGCATCGCCATGGGCCACGACGGCATGCTGTACTCGCTGCCCAGCCGCGAGATCATCGCCGACTCGGTCGAGTACATGGTCAACGCGCACTGCGCCGACGCGCTGGTGTGCATTTCCAACTGCGACAAGATCACCCCCGGCATGCTGATGGCCGCACTGCGCCTCAACATCCCGGTGGTGTTCGTCTCCGGCGGCCCGATGGAAGCGGGCAAAACCAAGCTGTCCGAGCACAAGCTGGACCTGGTCGATGCGATGGTCATCGCCGCCGACGAAAGCGCCAGCGATGAAAAGGTGGCCGAATTCGAGCGCAGCGCGTGCCCGACCTGCGGTTCCTGCTCGGGCATGTTCACCGCCAACTCGATGAACTGCCTGACCGAAGCGCTGGGCCTGTCACTGCCCGGCAACGGCTCCACCCTGGCCACCCACGCCGACCGCGAGCAGCTGTTCCTGCGCGCCGGCCGCCTGATCGTCGAGCTGTGCCACCGCTGGTACGGCGGCGAAGAAGCAAGCGCGCTGCCGCGCGGCATCGCCACGCAGGCCGCGTTCGCCAACGCGATGACCCTGGACATCGCCATGGGCGGCTCGACCAACACCATCCTGCACCTGCTGGCCGCCGCGCAGGAAGCCGAAGTGGACTTCGACCTGACCCACATCGATGCGCTGTCGCGGCGCGTGCCGCAGCTGTGCAAGGTGGCGCCGAACACGCCCAAGTACCACATGGAAGACGTGCACCGCGCGGGCGGCGTGTATGGCATCCTCGGCGAACTGGCGCGTGGCGGCCTGCTGGATACCCGCGTGCCGACCGTGCACAGCCGCACCCTGGCCGATGCCATCGAGCGCTGGGACGTTGCGGTCAGCGACGAATCCAGCGTGCACGACTTCTTCCGGGCCGGCCCGGCCGGCATTCCCACCCAGGTGGCTTTCAGCCAGGCCACGCGCTGGCCCACGCTGGACGTGGACCGCGCCGAAGGCTGCATCCGCAGCGTCGAACACGCCTACTCGGCCGAAGGCGGCCTGGCCGTGCTGCGCGGCAACCTGGCCGTCGATGGCTGCGTGGTGAAGACCGCCGGCGTGGACGAGTCCATCCACGTGTTCGAAGGCAGCGCGCGCGTGTTCGAGAGCCAGGACGCGGCCGTGGCCGGCATCCTGGCCGATGAAGTGCAGGCGGGCGACGTGGTGGTCATCCGCTACGAAGGCCCGAAGGGCGGCCCGGGCATGCAGGAAATGCTCTACCCCACCAGCTACCTGAAATCAAAGGGGCTGGGCAAGCAGTGCGCGCTGCTGACCGACGGTCGTTTCTCCGGCGGCACCTCGGGCCTGTCGATCGGCCACGTCTCGCCGGAAGCCGCCAGCGGCGGCACCATCGGCCTGGTGGAAGACGGCGACCGCATCCGCATCGACATCCCCGCCCGCCGCATCGACCTGCTGCTGGACGACGCCACCCTGGCCCAGCGCCGCGCCGACGCCGATGCCCGCGGCTGGAAACCGCGTGAGGCCCGCCCGCGCAAGGTCACCAGCGCACTGAAGGCCTACGCCCTGCTGGCGACCAGCGCCGACAAGGGCGCCGTCCGCAATACCGCCCTGCTCGGCGATTGAATCGCCGTGGGGGGGGGGGGGGGGGGGGGGAGGGGAGGGGGCCCCCCCCCCCCCCGGTAGGCCGGCG